>JBDSMR010000145.1:0-27546 GCA_039915735.1 Usitatibacter sp.
CCTGCCGTTGCCGAGCAGGTCGTACTGCGCCTTGAGCAGCGCCTGGCGCAGTTTCGGTTCCTCGCGCCGGTATTCTTCCTTGCTGAGCTTGTGGCCTATTTCGGCGGACTCGAACATTGGATTCCTCTCTCTCGAGGCCTGAGGCTAGCGCGAATGGCCCGGGAAAGGATGATCCTGCTCAACTTCAGAGCTCGCTCGAGGCGCTTAATTCCCGCTCGTGCTGCCGGCGCACCAGCCCCGGCCCGGGGTAGTAAGTGAGTTCATTGCGGTGATGATGGAGATCTTCCGCGAGAAGGTTGCCGGGAGATGGCGGGCCGGGGAGAGGGGCGCTCGCATTCACGGCGCCGACGCAACCACCCGATTGCGCCCGGATTCCTTGGCCCGGTAGAGCGCCGCGTCGATTCGACCCAGTAACGACTCCGCGTTTTCCCCGCCTGAGAGCTGCGCCACGCCGAAGCTTGTTGTCACGGGATCGGCCAAAGGATCGATACGTTCGTTTGCAAGAGCACTCCTGATCCGTTCCGCGGCGGCCAATGCCGGGGCTAGCGCGGTGTGCGGCATGAGCACGACGAATTCCTCGCCACCGAAGCGCGTAACGATGTCGGAAGGGCGGGTCTGCATTCGAAGCAACTCTCCGAACCGCGCCAGTACCCGGTCGCCGGCAGCGTGCCCGTAGCCATCGTTGACCTGCTTGAAATGGTCAATATCGGCCATCAGCGCACAAAGCGGCTGGCCAGTACGTTCGGCGCGGGCGATTTCCGACGCCAACGCCTGGTCAAGCTTGCGACGATTGCCGACCCCGGTAAGCGCATCCAGGAGAGTGGTCTCCACCATCTGCGCTTCGCGCCGTTTCAGTCCGGTATTCTCCACGCCAAGCGTCCGCTGCGACAGCAACGAGTCCTGGGCCAGCTCCTGCATGGAGGCGACTATCCGTTCGAGTTCTTCGACGTCATGCTCCGCCAGAATACGCAGACCTCCGACGGTGCGCCAGACGCGGCCGCGCAAGGTCTGCGACGTGCCCATGTATTCACCGATCGTGATCAATCCGCAGTAGAGCTCGCCAATCTTTCCAGGCGAGGTTGCGGCAAATGTCGTGAAATTCGGCTGGACGAGATACTGGCCGCAGGCGGTGCCGATGCGTTGCCCGCTGCTCTCGCCGATCAGGCGCAGGAAGCCCTTGTTGGCGGCAAGCAGCACCCCCTCGGAGTCGAATTTCGCAGCCGCGACGCTGAGCAACGCGTCGAGGTCGTCCCCGGATTCGTTCAATCGGCGCCCGGCGGCGATGCAATCCGGGTGCCGGAAACCACAGCTGCCGCCGCGTCCGGGCTCCACGCATTCGCGCCGATTCGATCCGCGAGCCGGGCGAAATTGTTGATGGCCATGCCGCCGATGATCACCGGAGGCCGGTGAGCGCCGATGACATCGTTCATTCGGGAGATCACGGATTTCACTCCCTTGAACTGCTGCGGAAACGAAATCGACAGTCCCACGAGGTTGGGCTTCCACTGCGCTGCGTGCAGGACCAGCGAAGCAGTCGGCACATTGGCCCCAAGGCAATTGACTTCCCAGCCCGCGATCTCGAACGCATCGGCCACCATTTGCAGCCCGACTGCGTGTTGATTGCCCTCAACACATGCCAGGAGAATCTTCCTGCCGTTGGAGGGCGCCGGGTTGGATCGCAGCATTCCCTGCACCATGACCGACTGTGCAATCGCGGTGGCGAGATGCTCCTGCGCCACCGAGACCTGGTTGCGCTGCCATTGCTGCCCGATTCCGTACAGCGCCGGCTGGATCACATGCAACTCCGTGTCGACCAGGCCGCAGCCCTGGTCCAGGTATCGCCCGACAATCGTCGCCGCCTGCCGGCGATCGCCTGCAATCAGCGCGGACTCGAAATTCGCGCGCTCCGGCCACGCCGTGGGCAGCTTTGCGTACATTTCCGGCAGCGAATCGTCCTGCTCCAGGAATTTCGCCTTGACGGCATCCAGCGCGGCCACGACAACTTCCGCATCCGCCGGGTCCAGCTTCGCGGCAAAAAATTCGCCGAGCCAGTCAAGCGACTGGGCAACGTGTTCGGTCGGAACGCCTCGCGCCTCCAGCACGCTGGCCAGCCAGTGCAGGTATTCGACCAACGGTGCGAGCAGGCCGAACTCGAGCACCGGGCGCAGGAATTCAAGATGGAAGCCGAGGTCTTCAGCGCACGCTTCGCGTCCTTTGTCGCCGAAGCGCGCGTAGATCGACGAGTGGTCGGCATAAAAGCGCGCCGACACCGCATTGATGGCGTCGGTCCTGAGGGCGCCGAACCGCTGGAGCCCTTGCGGACTCAAGGAAGCATGAGTGTCCATCCGGCCGCCGTCCCGTCAGCTTGCGAAAAGGTTGAAGAACCGGATCTCGGTACTTCTTGGTACGAGCTTGAGACCCTTCGGAATGCCGAGATGCGACTCGTGATAGCTGTGCCCGCGATGCCACGTCCGGTAAGTCGCCTCGTCGGTCCATTGCGTAACCAGCCAGATTTCATTGGGTGTCTCGACGGGACTCATGACTTGCATCGCGATGAAGCCCGGCTCGCGGTCGACCAGGTGGGGCCGGGCGCGAAATGCCTCACGGACCGCTTCTCCCATATCGTTGGCGATGGTGAATCGGCTGAGCGCGACGAACATTCAGGCTTTCTCGTCCAGTTCCCGCGTGCCCAGCACCCGACGGGCGGGCGGAACCTGCCGGGCCAGTGACATCCGCGGAGGATTCTTCATCGAGAACCTCTCCGCCGCCGTCACTGGGTGCAGGCCGCGATGGGCTCGGGAGTTAACGAGGCGGGACAACAATTACGGTGTCGCCACCGGTCTTGCCGCGCTGCCCCTGGGCCCCCTCGGCGCCGGTGTCTCCTGTGGCACCCGTGTTACCCGTGCTCCCCGTGGCGCCCGTATTTCCCGTGCTGCCCGTTGCGCCGGTATATCCCGTATTCCCCGTGTTCCCGGTTGCACCCGTGCTGCCGGTAGCGCCGGTGTCACCCTTCTGGGCAGTGGCGCCTGGAGCGCCCTGCGGTCCCGCTGGGCCGGGCACGGCGACGACGGTGGTGGTCGGGGCGGCGGGGCTTGTTCTGTCACACGCTCCGAGGGCTAGCGCGGCCGCGATGGCGGCGAACAACATGGTTGTCTTCATGGTGGTTCCTTTTCTTGATGAAATTGACTCGCACGCAGCTTGAGGCCAGGTGGCGCGTTGGTCTGTGCGGTGGCGCTCGTTACGGCCGGCAGTTGCCACTCGGCGGTGCAATTTGCCGCAGGTCGCTTGAGACTTGCTGCCACGCAGGCTTTGCTTGACTTGGTGGGGATTCCTGTCTGTAATCGTTACTGATCCCACCCATTCCCAAAGGAACGTCGCGATGCCAATTTCATCGGCAAGAACCCTCTTTGCGGCTTCGCTGCTCGCCCTCGCAATCGTTCCCGCGCACGCCCAGAAGAAGGGCGGGACACTGACCTACACCTACCAGCCCGAACCGACCGCGATGTCGACGATCTCGACCACCGCGGTGCCGGTTGCGCTCATCACCACCAAGATCTACGAGAGCCTGCTCGAATACGAAGGCGCCGGAATGAAGCCGATGCCGGGGCTCGCCGAGTCGTGGACGGTCTCGAAGGACAAGAAGACCTACACCTTCAAGCTGCGCAAGGGCGTCACCTGGCACGACGGCAAGCCGTTCACCAGCGACGACGTGAAGTTCAGCATCGAGAAGGTCGTGACGCCGTTCCACTCGCGCGGCAAGACGTATTTCGGCGAAGTGGCCGCGATCGAGACGCCCGACGCGTCCACCGTGATTTTCAAGCTGAAGCAGCCGGTGCCGTACTTCCTGCGCGCCTTCCAGGCAGCCGAGTCGCCGCTCATGCCGCGCCACGGTTTCAGCGATGAGGAGATCGCGACCGGCAAGATCCGCACCGCGAAGATCATGCAGAACCCGATCGGCACCGGGCCGTTCAAGCTCAAGGAATGGAAGAAGGGAAGCCATATCATCCTCGAGCGCAATCCGTCGTACTGGAAGCCGGGCCGGCCCTACCTCGACCAGGTGGTCCTGCGGGTGCTGCCCGACGGATCCGCGCGCGCGATTGCGGTGGAGAAGGGCGAGGTGGACCTGGCCCCCATGTCGAGCCTGCCGCCAGCGGAAATCCAGCGCCTGGGCAAGTTGCCCACGATGGTCGCCTCGCAGGAGGGCAACGAAGGGCTCGGGCCGATCATGTGGCTCGAGGTGAACAACCGCTCCAAGCCGCTCTCCGACGTGCGCGTGCGCCAGGCGATGAGCCTCGCGATCGACCGGCGCAAGCTGGTGGACGTGATCTGGTACGGCCAGGGCAAGCCCGCGAGCGGGCCGATCGTCAGCGGCAACCCGAACCATTTCGACAAGTCGCTCAAGCCCCTCGAGCACGACGTCGCCCGGGCCAACAAGATGCTGGACGATGCCGGCTACAAGCGCGGCACCAATGGCGTGCGCTTCAAGCTCACGCAGAACTTCCTGCCCTACGGCGAGGAATGGGTGCGGCAGGCTGAGTACCTCAAGCAGGAATTCCGCAAGGTCGGCATCGAGGTCGAGACGCAGAGCCTTGACCTGGGCGGATGGCTCAAGCGCATCTATACCGACTGGGACTACGACTACACCAGCAATTTCACCCATAACTACTCCGATCCCACCATCGGGGTGCAGCGCGCCTTCATCTCCACCAACATCAAGCGGGGTGCGACGTTCAGCAACTCGATGGACTACGTGAACGAGAACCTGGACGCGCTCTTCAGGAAGGCCGCGCTGCTCGAGGACGGCCCGGAGCGCGCGCAGGTGTGGGCGCAGATCCAGGCAATCCTGCGGCGCGACATGCCGGTGATCTTCCTCATGGAGATGAGCTACTCGCACATCTGGAACAAGCGCGTGCACGGCCTGATCACCAACGGCATCTCGATGTACTCCGGGTGGGACGGCGTGTGGGTCGACTAGTGCGCCCCCCGCGGGGCGCATGAACAAGGGCACCGTCGCCTTCGTCGGCAGGCGCCTGCTGCAACTCGTGCCCGTCGTGCTCGCCATCGCGACGCTGAACTTCGTCCTCATCAAGATGGCCCCGGGCGATGCCGCGGACATCCTTGCCGGGCAGATGGGCCACGCCACGCTTGAGTTCACCCAGGAGTTGCGGCGCGAGTTCGGGCTCGATTTGCCGCTGGCGGAGCAGTTCCTCGTCTATATCCGCCGCCTTGCAACGCTCGACCTCGGCGTGTCGGTGATCCAGCAGCAGCCGGTGCTCGATCTGATCCTCGACCGGCTCCCCGCCACCCTGCTGCTGATGGTGACCGCGATCGGGGTGGCGATCGCCTCGGGCGTCTCGCTGGGTGTCGTCGCCGCGCGCCGCCAGGGAGGCTGGGTCGACAACGTGATCTCGGTGGTCGCGCTGCTCGTGTACGCGACACCGGCCTTCTGGCTCGGCCTCATGCTGATCGTGTTCTTCTCGATCCAGCTCGACCTGCTGCCTTCCGGCGGCATGATGCGCATCGGGGTGGACCAATCGCCGTTCGCGCTGGCGCTGGACGTGGCGCACCACCTCGTGCTGCCCGCGCTCACCCTCGGGCTCTTCTACGCCGCCATCTATGCGCGCCTCATGCGCGCCTCGATGCTCGAGGTCTACGGCCAGGACTTCATCACCACCGCGCGCGCGAAGGGGCTGCCGGAGCGCGCCGTCGCCTGGAGCCACGCCGCGCGCAATGCACTGCTTCCGGTGGTAACCCTCGCCGGGATGCAACTCGGGCACCTGCTGGGCGGCTCGATCCTCATCGAGACGGTATTCGCCTGGCCGGGGCTGGGCCGACTGGTGTTCGACGCGTTGCAGCAGCGCGACCTGAACCTCCTCCTCGGAATCCTCTTTGTCTCCTCGGTGGTGGTGGTGCTCGCGAACCTCTTGGTGGACCTGCTCTACGGCATGCTCGACCCGAGGATCACGCACAAGTGAGTCGCGCGCGCGCATTCTGGCGGCGCTATCGCAACAACCGCACCGCGGTGGGAGGCGCCGTCGTTCTCGTCGCCGTGGTGCTGCTGGCCATCGCCGGCCCCTGGGCCTACACCGTCGATCCCTTCGACATGGTCGGCCGGCCCGCGGAGCTTCCTTCCGGAGAACACCTGTTCGGGACCGACGTCGCCGGGCGCGACGTGCTCGCCGGCATCCTCCATGGCGGGCGCGTTTCGCTGCTGATCGGCGTCATGGCGAGCCTCGCGGCGAGTGTCTTTGGCCTCGCGATGGGCGCGGTCGCGGGCTTCTACGGCGGACGCATCGACGACCTCATCATGCGCACCACCGAGTTCTTCCTCACCATCCCGTCGTTCGTGCTCGCGGTGGTGCTGGTGGCGATTTTCTCGCCCACGGTCACCAACATCACGATTGCGATTGCGGTGGTCTCGTGGCCGTCGGTCGCGCGCCTGGCGCGCGCTGAATTCATCGCGCAGCGCGATCGCGACTACGTGCTCGGGTGCCGGGCGATCGGGATGCCCGACTGGGAGATCATCACGCTGCAGATCCTGCCGAACGCCGCTCCGCCGCTGATCGTGGTTTCGTCGCTGATGGTCGCCACCGCGATCCTCACCGAATCGGGCCTGTCGTTCCTCGGGCTGGGCGATCCCAACCAGGTCTCCTGGGGCTACATGATCGGCGTGGCGCGCACGGTGCTGCGCACCTCGTGGTGGATGGCGGCCATCCCCGGCGTGATGATCCTGGTCACGGTGCTCGCGATCAACCTGGTCGGCGAGGGCCTGAACGACGCGCTCAACCCGAGGCTGCGCACGCGATGAGCACCGTGCTCGAGGTCGAAAACCTGAGCGTCGAGTTCCGCACCAGCCGCGGCACCGTGCGCGCGGTCGACAACGTCGGCTTCTCGGTGGGCGCCGGCGAGACGGTTGCGATCGTCGGCGAATCGGGAAGCGGCAAGAGCACCGCGGCGCTCGCCTGCCTGCGCCTCATCTCGGACCCGCCGGGGCGCATCGCTTCGGGACGCATCCTGCTCGAGGGCAACGACATCCTGGCGCTTGACGATGCGGGATTGCGCGCGGTGCGCGGGCGGCAGGTCGCGATGATCTTCCAGGATCCGATGATGGCGCTGAACCCGGTGTTCACCATCGAGCGCCAGGTGGGCGAGGTGCTGCGGTTGCACCTCGGGATGGATCGGCGCGCGGCTGCCGCCGAGGTGGTGGAGCTGCTGCGTCTGGTGGGCGTGCCGGCGCCGGAGGAGCGCGCGCGACAATATCCGCACAACCTCTCGGGCGGCATGCGCCAGCGCGTGATGATCGCCATGGCGCTCGCCTGCAGGCCGAAGCTCCTGATCGCCGACGAGCCCACGACCGCGCTCGACGTCACCGTCCAGGCGCAGGTGCTCGACCTCATCCAGTCACTCAAGGAGCGCTTTGGCATGGCGGTGCTCCTCATCACGCACGACCTCGGGGTAGTCGCCGAGACCGCGCACCGCGTGATCGTGATGTACGCCGGGCGCAAGGTCGAGGAGGGCAGCACGCGCGAAATCTTCAAGGACCCGCGCCACCCCTATACACGCGGGCTGCTCGAAGCGGCCCAGTGGGAGGAGGGCGACGGCAACCTGCTGCGGGAAATCCCCGGCACCGTGCCCTCGCCCTTCGACATGCCGCGCGGTTGCAGCTTTGCGCCGCGTTGTGCGCGCGCCATTGCGCATTGCCGCGAGGAGGCGCCAGCGCTGCTCGAGCTCGCCGCGCGGCGTCCGGTTGCCTGTTTCGTCGCGCACGGGGAGCGCGGGTGAACGCAGTCGTCGCGAATTCCGCCGCTCCCGCGGTGCTCGAGGCCGTCGATCTCGTGAAGCATTACCCGGTACGCGGCGGATTCTTCGCTCCACCCCGGCACGTCCATGCCCTCGATGGCGTGTCGTTCGCGCTCGCCGCGGGCGAGACCCTCGCCGTGGTCGGCGAATCGGGCTGCGGCAAGTCCACCCTAGCGCGCTGCCTGATGCGCCTTGAGGAGCCCACCTCCGGGCGCATCGTGCTCGCCGGCCGCGACATCACCCACCTCGCGCGCGGCGAGCTGCGAGGGCTGCGGCGCACGATGCAGATCGTTTTCCAGGACCCCTACGCGAGCCTCAATCCACGCTGGTCGATCGGCTCCATCGTCGGCGATCCCATCCGGCTGCACGAGCCGCTCGCTCGCGAGGCGCGGCGCGCGCGCGTGGCCGAGCTGCTGGAAACGGTTGGACTCGGCGCTGAATACATGGACCGCCATCCCCACGAGCTCTCTGGCGGGCAGCGCCAACGCGTGGCGATTGCGCGGGCCATCGCCGTGAGCCCGTCGGTGGTGATCTGCGACGAGCCGGTGTCGTCGCTGGATGTCTCGATCCAGGCGCAGGTCGTGAACCTGCTGAAGCGCCTGCAGCGTTCGCTTGGCATGGCGTACGTCTTCATCTCGCACAACCTCGCGCTGGTCGGGCACATCTCGGACCGCGTCGCGGTGATGTACCTCGGTCAGGTGGTGGAGCTCGCCGAGGCGCGCGCGTTGCGCGGCAGGCGCCTGCACCCGTATTCGCAGGCACTGTTCTCCGCCGCACCGGTCGCGGATCCCGACGCCGCCGCGAAAAAGACACGCATCATCCTCACGGGCGACGTGCCCAGCCCGGTTGATCCGCCCAGCGGCTGCCGCTTTCGCACGCGTTGTCCCTACGCGCAGGAGCGCTGCGCTACCGAGCCCCCGGCCCTGCGCGCGGTCGAGGGCCGTTTTGTCCGATGTCACTTCGCCGGCGACGCCGGCTTCGCTCCCGAACCAGGAACTCCTGCATGATCAATGCCGAACAACTGCTGCAACACCTCGACGAGTTGGGCCGCATCGGAGCTACCGCCGGAGGCGGCGTATGCCGCTTGTCGGCGAGCGCTGAAGACGGGCAGGCCCGCGACTGGTTCGTGGCGAAACTCCGCTCGGAGGCACTGCAGGTCTCGATCGATGCGGTGGGCAACATCTACGGCGTGGCCGAACTCGCCGGGCCGGGAGCGCCGCTGGTGCTCACCGGCTCGCACCTCGACAGCCAGCCCTCCGGCGGAAAATACGACGGCGCCTATGGTGTGCTGGCGAGCCTCGAAGCGGTGCTCGCGGTTCGCCGCCAGGTTGCGGGAGGGCCCAAGCCCGCGCGCAACCTCGCCGTCGTCAACTGGACCAACGAGGAAGGCGCGCGTTTCTCGCCCAGCACGCTTGGCAGTGCCGTGCATGCGGGAGTGCACACGACGGAGTTCGCGCAATCGCGTGAGGACGGCGCCGGCATATCCCTCGGCGAGGCGCTCGCGCAGATCGGCTACCGTGGCAACGACCCCGCGCCGCGCGGCGTTGCTTCCTATGTCGAGCTGCACATCGAGCAGGGCCCGGAGCTCGAGCGCGCGGGACGCACCATCGGCGTGGTCGAAGGCAATTGGGGAACGGCGAAATACGTCGCCGACATCCACGGCCGCGCGGCGCACACCGGCCCCACGCCGATGAGCGAGCGGCGCGATGCTTTGCTGCCCGCGGCCGAGCTCGTGTTGCATTGCCGCCGCCTGTCCGACGAAACCGGTGGCGCGCTGCTCTCGTCGGTGGGTCGCCTCGACGTGATGCCCAACTCCACCAACGTCGTGCCGGCGCACGTGCGCCTCTTCGCCGAGTTTCGCGCGGTTGATGCGGCGACGCTCGAAGCGGCATGCCGCCGCCTCGAGGAGAAGGCACGCGAACTCTCCACCGAGGCAGTGCGGATCGAGCTGGTGCGCACCGTCGATCGCAAGGCCGGGACGTTCGACCCGGCGCTGCGCGAGCTGATCGAGCGCACGGCCTCCGAGTGCGGCTTTGCCTCGATGCGCCTTAACACGATCGCGGGCCACGATGCGATTCCGATGAAGTCCGTGTGCCCGAGCGCGATGGTGTTCGTGCCGTCGGCGGGCGGCGTAAGCCACCATGAATCCGAGTTCACTCGCCCCGAGGACCTGGTGGCCGGCGCCCGGGTGCTTGCCGCCACGCTCGCACACCTGGTTCGATAGGAGACGCAAGGACCATGGCGATGGATGTGCGGAGGTACGCGACCCTGGACGCGAGGGAGATGGCGGCAATGGTTCGGCGCGGGGAGACCAGCGCCACGGAGCTGGTGCGCTGCGCGCTCGAGGCAATCGCGGTCACGGACCCCGCGATCAACGCGTGGTGCGAAGTGTTCACCGAGGCCGCGCTCACTCGCGCGGCGGCGCTTGACGCCGAGGCGCGCCAGGGCCGCTTCCTCGGGCCGCTGCACGGCATTCCCATCGGGGTGAAAGATCTCTTCCAGGTGACGGGAACCTGCACGCGGCGCGGATCACACCTGTACGAGAACGACCTCGCGAAGGAGACCGCGCCGGTGGTCGAGCGCATGCTCGCGGCGGGCGCCATCGTGGTCGGAAAAAATACCACGCCCGAAGTGGGCTGGAAGGCATCGTCGAATTCGCCGCTCTACGGTGTCACGCGCAATCCCTGGGACCCTTCGCGCACCACCGGCGGCTCGAGCTCTGGCTCGGCTGCGGCGGTGGCGGCGGGGACGGTGCCGATCTCGCTCGGCTCCGATGGCGGCGGCTCGCTGCGCATTCCCGCGGCCTACTGCGGCGTCTTCTCGATGAAGGCGCACCTCGGACGCATTCCCACCTGGCCATTGAGTCCCGCGGAGCAACTCTCGTGCGCCGGGCCCGTTACGCGCAGCGTCGCCGACTACGCCCTCGCACTCGATGTCCTCCAGGGCCCCGACGCGCGCGACCCGAACTCGCTGCCCGCGAGCGGTATTTCGTATCTCGCCACGCTTCATGCACCGGCTGGAAGGCTGCGCTGCGCACTGGCGCCGACGCTGTTCGGCCAGTTGGTCCAGCCCGAAGTCGCGGCAGTGGTCGCGGCCGCATTCGAGCGGATCCGTTCGATGCCGGGCATCGAGGTCGTGCCCGCGCCGCTCGACTGGCCCGATCCCATCGGCATCTTCGATGCGCTGTGGGTCGCGCGCGCCTCGCTCTACAAGGACCTCGAGCCCGCGAAGATGGCGCTCCTCGATCCGGGTTACGCGCGCCAGGTCGAACTCTCGCGGCGCATCGCCGTCGAGGACCACTTGAAGGCCCTCAAGGCGCGCGCTGTGTTCTGCCGCACGGTCGCCGAATCGTTCCGCGACTTCGACCTGCTGCTGCTTCCCACGGTGCCGATCGAGCCCTTCGCGGCGCAAGCCGACGGGCCGTCCGACATGGATGGCGCGCCGCCCGTCCCCTGGGCGCGGTGGACGCCGTTCTCGCATCCGTTCAACGTGACCGGGCAGCCGGCGGCGAGTGTTCCCTGCGGCTGGACGAAATCCGGGTTACCGGTGGGACTGCAGGTTGTCGGCGCGCGCTTCGACGAGCAGCGCGTACTGCAGTTCTGCGCCGCCTGGGAGCGGGTGTTCGAGACCGCTGCGCGCCGCCCGCAGGTCTTCGCCGCAAACACCCTTCAATGACGCCCACGGAGAAGCCATGAACAATCCACGCGATCTTTCCTCCGAAGGCGACGTCAACCTCTCGCCGCGCAGGAAGCGCTTCGAGGCCGAGCACCTCGGACCTGAAACGCAGGCGCTTCTCGCCGAGGATGCGAAGCACTTCCTGCATCAGTCGCTTTCCACGCCGTGTTTCAACGCGCTGCGCTCGGCCTCCGGCATCTGGCTCGAGGACGTCGAGGGCCGGCGCATCATGGACTTCCACGGCAACAGCGTGCACCAGGTCGGCCACGGCCATCCGCACGTTGTCGCGGCCGCAATACGTGCTCTCGAGACGTTGCCGTTCTCGCCGCGCCGCTTCACCAACGAATACGCGGTGCGCCTCGCGGCGAAGTTGACCGCGCTTGCCCCCGGCGACCTGGACAAGGTGCTCTTCGCTCCCGGCGGGACCGAGGCCATCGGCATCGCGCTCAAGCTCGCGCGCATCGCCACCGGGCGCCACAAGACAGTCTCGATGTGGGATTCCTTCCACGGCGCCTCGCTCGATGCGATCTCGTTGGGCGGAGAGGCGCTCTTCCGCCGCGGCATCGGGCCGCTGCTTCCCGGCACCGAACACGCGCCGCCCTGCGATCCGCGCAATTGCCGCTTCGGATGCGCCGGGCAGTGCAATGCGCGCTGTGCGGAGTACGTCGAGTACGTGCTCGACAAGGAGGAGGATGTCGCCGCAGTGGTGGTGGAGACGGTGCGCTCGACCGATGTGCAGGTGCCGCCGCGCGCGTATTACGAGACGCTGCGCCGCGCCTGCGACCGCCACGGCGCGCTGCTGATCCTCGACGAAATCCCGATCTGCCTCGGGCGCACCGGGACGATGTTTGCGTTCGAGCGCTACGGAATCGTCCCTGACATGGTGGTCATCGGCAAGGGCCTGGGCGGCGGCGTCTTTCCCATGGCGGCGCTGCTGGCGCGCACGCACCTCGATGTGGCGGCGGACCGCGCGCTCGGTCACTACACCCACGAGAAGAGCTCGGTGGGTTGCGCCGCGGCGCTCGCCACGCTCGAGGTGATCGAGTCGGAAGGCCTCCTCGAACGCTCCCGGGCGCTTGGGGGCCGCGCGCTGGAACGCCTGCGGGCGATGCAGTCGCGCCAACCCGCGATCGTGGAGGTGCGCGGCGTGGGCCTGCTGCTTGCCATCGAGCTCGCTGATGCCGAACTCGCCGAGCAGGTGCTCTACCAATGCCTCGCACGTGGGCTTTCGTTCAAAGTGGGGCAGGGCACGGTGCTGGTGCTGGCGCCGCCGCTGGTAATCGAGGAGGCCGACCTCGAGCGCGCGCTCGCGATTGTCGAGGAAGAGATCGCGCGGGCGGCGGCATGTTGATCGTCCGCACCGATCGCGAGCTGGAAATGCCGCGCGTTGACGCGGCGCTACGCGCGGCGGGGCACGCGCTTAAGGTGCTGCCCGACGGTGTTTCCGAAGCCGATCTCATCGCCGCCGTGCGTGAGGCCGACCTCATCGCCATGTGCTACACCCCGATCACCGCGCGCGTGATTGAATCGGCGCTGCGGCTGAAGGGGATCGTGAAGTACGGCGTGGGGATCGACGCGATTGATATCGAAGCGGCGAAGGCGCGCGGTATTCCTGTGGTGAACATCCCCGAATACGCCGAGGAAACGGTGGCCGAGGGCGCCATGGCGCTGATGATGGCGCTTGCGAAGCAGTTGAAACCGATCCAGCGCGCAATGGATACCGAAGGTTGGGCCTGGCCCGAGGCGCGGTGGATGGGGCTCGACCTTTCCGGCAAGACGCTGGGCCTGGTCGGCCTGGGCCGCATCGGCCGCAGTGTGGCGCGCATGGCGGGCGCGGGGTTTCGCATGCGCGTGCTTGCCTTCGATCCATATGCCGATGCCGCGCGCTTCGCGCAAGCCGGTGTCGAGCGCCGCGCCGAGCTGCGATCGATGTTGGCTGAGTGCGATTTCGTCTCCATGCACACGGTACTGAATGACGAGACGCGCGGCATCATCGGCGCGAGCGAGCTTGCGTCGATGAAGCCCACGGCATTCCTCGTGAACGTCTCGCGCGGCGCCCTGGTGGACGAATCCGCGCTGCTCGCCGCGTTGCAGCAGCGGCGCATCGGGGGTGCAGCGCTCGACGTGTATTCGCAAGAGCCACTCGCGAAGGAAAGTCACCCCCTGAGCGCACTCTATGCAATGGACAACGTGATTGTTTTTCCGCACCTCACGTTCTATACCGCCGAGGCGATGCAACGGCTGGAGGACGAGACGCTCGAACGCTGCCTGGAAGTCCTTGCCGGCCAGCCGGTGCGGGTAAAATCGCACGATCCGCGGTTACGGGCGCAGCGCCTCGGCGTGCGGTTCGAGGACCCCGATCCCGCTTGATGAACCAGCTGTTCATGGCGACGTCAATGCGCCTGGAATCGACCTGGCGCACGATTTCTTACGAGCGATTGCGCTACTTGGTGGCCGGATCAGCAGGCGTTTCTTCTCTCGGTCGTTGTCATTGCGCGCGCTCCAGGTAGCTCTGGAAGACGCCCACGTGCACCAGCGCCGGATCGGATGAATTCGGCCACAGGTCTTCGCTGCGAAAGCGCACGTCGTAGGTCGGCTCGTCGGCGGCGGCAACGCAATGCGCGTGCGCGTCCGGGAAGGGATACGCCGGCGATTCGCTCACCACGACGCCCACCTTGCCGCGGATGTAGCCAGGCATGCGGCTGTGGCCCGGAACAAAGTCGTCGCGCACCCGCACACGGTCGCCGGGCTGGAATCGTTCGCGCGTGGCGACGTTGGTGCGGCCGGGCCCGTTGGCGGCAGCGAGCGCAAAGGTGCCCTGCGCTCGGCGGTCGAGCTCCTCGCGCGTCACGATGCCTTTCTCGACGCACAGCGTGGCAAGGCTGGTGAGCGTGCGCTCGTAGTAACTCGCGGTGAGGTAGTGCCGCGGCTCCATGCGCTCGATGGCGTGGCGGTACTCGTCCATGTTGAAGTAGCCGAGCCTCACCGCGTACGAGTAGAGCGCATTCACGCGCCTTTCCCAGGCTTCGTGGAAGGCGGGCGCATTCAGTGTGTAGCGCACCGGCCCGAAGCCCTGTTTGCCGCCGAGATCGTGTATTCCGTCCATGGATTCCGGCCTAAAGCCGCGCGACGCCGATCATGCCGTCGCGTGTCACGATCTGCGCCAGCTTTTCCTCGGGCCAGCCGAGCGTGTGGGGAGGTTGCACCGGCAGCACCATGTAGCGCGTGTCGGCGGTTGTATCCCAGACGCGGATCTCCACCTCCGGGGGCAGGTCGAGGCCCATCTCGCGCAGCACGGTGCGCGACTGGCGCACGACACGCGAGCGGTATTCGAGGTCCTTGTACCAGTCGGGCGGCAGGCCGATGATCGTGAACGCGGTGCACGAGCAAAGCGTGCAACAGATCACGTTCTGCACCGCAGGGGTGTTCTCGAGGGCGACCAGGTGCCGGTGGTGCTTCGGCATCGTCAGGCCCAGTTCCGCCACGGCTTGCCTGCCGTTGGCGAACAGGCGCTTGCGGAATTCGGGATCGCTCCACGCCCTGGCGACAACACGCGCGCCGTTGCGCGGCAGCCACTGCTCCTCGATCTGGTGCGTTTGCTCGTCGATTGCCCGCGCGGGCTCGAGTCCACGCGCCTCGAAGACGGCCTGGATCGCGTCGACGCGCTTCTCGACGGTGGCGATGCCGGGTTGGGTGTGTTTGTCGTCAGGCATGGCTGCATCCTAATACCAAGCGCCCGTTTCCGCCTGTGCCCAGGGGGGGGCGGGACGCGAATTCGCACAAAACCGTCATGATTCCTGTTCGGCGGCAAGGGACATTATCTTGCGCCTCAAGCACGGCGTCTATCCGCAACAATCTGCCCGTCGGCAAGCGTGACCTGACGGTCGCAGGTGGCGGCCAGATGCACGTCGTGGGTCACGATCAGGAACGAGGTGGCGAAGTCCTGATTGAACTTGCGCAGCATGACAAAAATGTCGGCCGCCGTTTTGGTGTCGAGATTGCCCGTGGGCTCATCGGCCAGCACCAGCGCGGGTTTCATCGTCAGCGCGCGGGCAATGGCGACACGCTGCTGCATGCCACCAGAGAGTTCCGAGGGCTTCTTGTTTTCAGCGCCCGCGAGTCCGACGGACGCCAGCAACGCCAGCGCGTGAGCGCGCGTTTCGGCGGTGCTGCCCTGCCCGTTCACCAATTGCGGCATCAGCACATTTTCCAGCGCGCTGAAGGCCGGTAACAGGTGATGAAACTGGAACACGAAACCGAGGCTCGCCGCCCGCAGTCGCGTCAGATTGTCATCGTCGCGGTAACTCACCGGGTGACCGGCAATTTCGACCGTACCGGCGGTCGGCGCTTCGAGCAGTCCGATGATATTGAGAAGGGTGCTTTTTCCAGAGCCCGACGGCCCGACGAGTGCGGTGAATTCGCCATTCGCCAGGGTCAAATCAATGCCGTGCAGAATTTCCGCCTCGACGGGTTTACCGATGTTGTATGACTTGCGGATGCCAGCAAGCCGCAATACGTTCCCGGACGGCACCGTCATGCCCGCATCGCCAGCGCGGGGTCTAGCCGCGCTGCGCGGCGGGCGGGCGCAATCGCGGCGAACACGCCGCAGATGCTGGCCGTGATGCAGGCGACCAGCAACAGCGGCCACGTCACGTCGATTGGGAATAGCGCGTTGCCATCGTCGCCGCGCACCAGCGTGGAAAACAGAAACGCCATCAACATCGACAAGAGTGCACCCAGCATCGAGCCCACCAGGCCCACCAGCAATCCCTGCAACAGAAATACCCGCATCATCTGCCCGCGCGAGGCACCCATGGCGCGCAGGATGCCAATCTCCCGGGTCTTCTGCACGACAGCAACCACCAGCACGCTGGCGATCCCCAGCATCACCACGATTGACACGAAGAGGCGAATGGTGGCGGTCGAGGCCGACTGGGCGTTGAGCGCGCTCAACAGTTGGCTGTTGCTGCTCATCCAGCTTTCCACCTTCAGCGGGGTTACTCGCGATACATCTCTGGCGACGTTCTCCGCGTCGAATACGTCGCGGACGCGCAAATCAATCGAGGTCACGCCCCCGGGCAGGCCGAGAAGGCTCTGCGCCACATGCAGTGGCAGATAAACTACGCGACGGCTCAGATCCCGGTTGCCCAGATCCAGCGTGCCGACAATCTGGAAACGGTCACCGTCATTGGCTCCCGCGCTGCCGGTTGAAATCGTGATCCGGTCACCGACGATGGCTCCCAGGTCGCGCGCGAGTTCGGTGCCGACCAGCACTTCCCCCGCTTCCAGTCGCAGCTTGCCGGTCACCAGCTTGTTCGACAGGTCGACAATGCGGTCATAGCGCGGCAAATCGATACCGAACACCGTCACCGCGTTGCGCCCCTCACCACGTAGCGCAATCGCTGCGCCTGAAGCCATCGGCGATACCGCCACCACGCCGGGTACGTCTTCGTAAGCGGCGATGATTTTCTGCCAGTTGTCGATGGAACGCACCTTGCGCGGCGCGACTTGCAGCGTGGCAATATTTGACGTGCCTGCGCTTTCAATCACCTGAACCCGGGCAACGGGTTCGATCGGCTTTGAGACGATGTGCGCCTGCGCGCCAAGCGTGCGGGTGATGGTGTTGGCTTGCAGCCCGATCACCAGTGCCGAAATGAATACGACCACCGCGACACCGACCATGACCCCGCCAACAATCAGCGCCGATTGCGTGCGCCCTTCGCGCAGAAAACGCAGCGCCAGCAACAATTCAAAACGCATCGAAAGGCCCGGTGAAGCCTTGCATCAAGGCCCCGGCATGGGTACGCCAGCCGGCTTGGCTCGCGACGACGAAATGTCGGGCGCAGCGACCGGGTGCACGCGCTGCCCGGCGCGAATACGATCATCGAGCACAACCTGCGCGCCCGCAGTCAATCCGGAGACGATTTCAATTCGCTGCAGCGAGCGCACGCCGACGCGCACGTCCTGCTCTGTTGCCACCCTGTCGGCCACCGTCAGCACAAACAACCGCTCACCCGCCTCCCGAAGCGCGCTCGCCGGAATGGTCAGCACATCGGCTTTCTGCGCCGTGACTACTTCAACCGAAACCGTCATGTCGTCGCGCAGAATCGACGGTGGTTTGGTTACACGCAGCCACGCTTCCACCGTGCCGCGCGTCACGTCCACGGACGGCGCGAGATAAATCAATTCTGCTGCAAATTTATTGTCCGCAAACGCGTCGGCCGAGGCCACGGCGCGCATGCCTTCACGCAGCAAGCTCAGGTTTTTCTCGTCAATCTGCGCGATCAGCCGCGTCTCGCCCGTTGTCGCCAGCGTCAGCAATTTGCGGCCAGGCTGGGCGACATCGCCAATCTCGACACTGCGAACGATCACCCGGCCATCAGAGGGGGCGCTGATGCTCGTCTGTTCGAGCCTTGTCTTGACGAGTTTCACCGCGGCTTCGGCCTCAATCAGTCGTGCCTGAATGGTCTGCGCTTCCGCACCGCCGTTTGTGTTTGTCGCAGCCTGCGAGCTCGATTGGGCGAATGCAGCGCGAGCGCTGGCGACGGTACGCTCGGCGTCCTGCAACCTGGCTTCGCTGAGAAAACCCTTCGCATGCAAGCTCCGGGTGCGCTCCAGTTCTGCGATCCCGAAGTCGAGATTCGCCTGACTCTGCACCATGCCTTGCCTGGCTACGGGGCCGGCGAGTTCGAACTGCGATCGCACCCGCGCCTGCGCAGTCGCCAGCGCCGCCTGCGCCTGCTGCAACTGCGCCCGCAGATCGTCGTCATCGAGCGACACCAGCAATTGCCCGCGCTTGACGCTATCACCCTCGCGCACCAGCACCTTGTCCACACGCGCCGTCAGCGTGCTCGCCAGATCGGTCCGCGCGACACTCGCCACTCGAGACGAAAACACCAGCGAGTGCTGGATCGGGCCAGAGGTGACGGTGACCACCTCCGCCGCTTTGCCGCGCCAGCCGTAAACGCCGGCGGCGAGTGCCGCCAGGACGAGCGCCAGAACCGGCCAGAGCCAGGACCTCAGGCGACCCGTGGTCGCTGATTTCCACCACGTCATAAGTACAACGCGCTTCGATTGAACGGTTGAAAAATCAAAGGTAGAAAATCAGGGTGTTCAGGATGAATTGTTTTCGAATTCTGGCACAGAAGGGCGCCCCACCTGGCCCGATGGGGATCAATTGGCCAGGGCGAGATTCTCGATTTCCGCGATGTGATGCAGGATATGCACGCGCAAAAACTCAGGCGACCGTGAACTGGCCCATCATCCCGTGGTCTTCGTGCTCGAGGATGTGGCAGTGGTACATGAAGGGTGCGGCGGCGAGCGTGGGCTGGGTGAAGCGCACCAGGAGCCGTACCGGCGCCTCCACGCGCACAGTGTCCTTGAAGCCCGCACCCTGCGGTGCCTCGGTCCCGAGCACGCGGAAGCGCACGCCGTGAATGTGGAACGGATGGGCCATCATGGCGCCCGTGACCTCCCACACCTCGAGGTCGCCCAGGCGCACGCGTTCGTCGATGCGCGCCATGTCGAACGCCCGCCCGTTGATCGAGAACATGTCCATGGCGCCGCCGGTGCTCGCACCGCCGCGCATGCCCATGCCGCCGCCCCCCATCATTCCCATGCCCATGTCGAGCGTGAAGCGGCGCGTGCGCACGGCCCGGGAGGCGTCCCACGCCTCCAGCTCCGCCAGGCGCGCGGGCAACGCGGCCGACACGCCCCCTGGCGGGCCGACCTCGAAGGCGAGCACCGGCTGCGTCCAGAGATCGGAGCGAGGGCCCGGCCTGCGGCCCATCATCCCCATCATCGGCGCGTTGCGATCGGGGCCGGTGAGCAGCGTCGTTGCGGCGCCATCGGAGAAATCCACGAGGATCTCGGCGCGCTCGCCGGGCGAAAGCGAGAGCGCTCGCCGCTCGAGGGGCGTGGCGAGGAGGCCGCTGTCGGTGGCGATCCAGTGGAACGCCCGGCCGTCGTCGAAGGCGAGGTGGTAGTCGCGGGCGTTGGAGGCGTTCACGATCCGCAGGCGCACGCGCCGCGCGGGCACCGGAGCGTACGCATTGGCGGTGCCGTTCACGAGGAGGGTGTCGCCGCGCGCGCCGTTCATCACGGTCATCATGCCGCCCGGCATCACCAGGCGCCCGCCTTCGAACTGCCGGTCCTGCAGGATGAGCGGAAGGTCGTCCACGCCGTAGTCGGAGGGAAGCCCGAGCGCCGCCTCAGCGGCGTCGCGCACCATCAGCATGCCGGCGAGGCCGAAATAGACCTGCTCGGCCGTGGCGTGGTGCAGGTGCGAGTGGTAGAAGAGCGTCGCCGCGGGCTGGCGCACGGGCAGCACCGGCCGCCAAGTTGCCCCGGCGGCGATCGGCTGGTGCGGGCCGCCGTCGAGTTCGCCGGGAACCAGCAGGCCGTGCCAATGCACCGCGGTGGCCTGGTGCATCCGGTTGGTGACGGCGACCTGCACGTCGTCGCCCGAGTGCAACCGGATCGTCGGGCCGAGGTAGGTGCCGTTGAACCCGAGGGTGGGGCTCGCGACGCCCGGGAAGAATTCGCTCGTGCCGGCGCGCGCTTCGAGTGCGATCGACTGCCCGAGACTGCGCGCGTCGAGGAGATCGGGGATGCGCAGCCGCTGCCGGTCGTAAAGCGATGCGGCGCGCGAGGCGGGCAGGGCCGTGGCGCCGGCCAGTGCTGCGGCGGCGGTGATGAACGAACGACGCGTGATTCTCCGGTCCATGGATTGATCCTGGCCCCGCCGCCGTCGCTCCTGTTGACGGTGATCAACTCCCCGCGGGATACCGGGCGGCGATTGGGCGCAGTCAAGCAGCGACCGCAAATGGGCCAGGAGGTGTTGCGAGGCGGCAGCGGGCGGGGCATCGAGATGCGCGGGGGTTGGGCTTCTGGCCCGAGGGGCGTAAAATAATGGGCTGCTGCAGAGCACGCGCGCCTCGACGAAGGCGTTCCATCGCCGCCGCCTTCGGGCATCCCACGCGGCAATCCGGAAAAATCAGAACGAGGAGAGACACCCATGAACAAGATTGCGAAGACTCTTGCCGGCGCCATCGGCCTCACCGCCATGGCTGCGGGCGTGGCACTCGCCGCATACCCCGAGAAGACCATCAGCTACATCATCGCCTTCGGTCCCGGCGGCGAGTCGGACGTCTCGGCGCGACTGCAGGAGCCGTTCTTCAAGAAGTACACCGGCCAGACCGTGGCGATCCAGTACAAGGCCGGCGCGGGTGGAGCGGCCGCGTGGTCGCAGATCAACAGCGTCCCCGGCGACGGATACACCATCATCGGCACCAACCTGCCGCACATCATCCTGCAGCCGCTGCAGAAGGACGTGGGCTACAAGACCGCGGATATCGCCAACGTCTACTGGTTCCACTACACGCCCGACGCGATCATGGTCACCGCCGACAGTCCCTACAAGACGCTCAAGGACCTCATCGCCGCAGCCAAGAAGGCGCCGGGCACGGTCACCTTCACGGGCTCCGGCACCAACACCGCCAACCACCTCGCGCAGCGCCGCTTCGACAAGCTCGCGGGCATGACGACCACGTACATCCCCTCGAAGGGCACCGGTGAATCGAATACCGCGCTCCTCGGCAAACACGTCTCGGCCGCGTTCAGCTACAGCACCGTCGGCGTGCAGCTCGGCAGCCAGGTGCGTTGCCTGGCCGTGGCGATGGACAAGCGCCACCCGGCGCTCGCCGACTGCCCCACCTTCAAGGAAATGGGCTACGACCTCGTGAGCGGCGCCTATCGCGGCCTCGCGGTGCCCAACACCACGCCCAAGGCGCTGCAGAAGCAGGTGTCCGACCTGATCGGCAAGATCAACAAGGACCCGGCGTTCGTGAAGAGCATGGAAGACAAGGGCTTCGCGATGGTCGACATCGGGCTCGACAAGATGGACGCGTTCATGGCCAAGGAGCAGAAGGAGACCGAGGCGATCGCCAAGGAAATGGGGATCACGAAGAAGTAGCCGGCCCATGCCCGGAATCGAGTTCCTCTTCGGCGCGCTCACGCCGTTCAACATCCTGCTGGCTGTTGGCGGCGTGGTCGCCGGGACCATCATCGGGGCGCTCCCGGGCCTCACCGCGACGATGGCGATCGCGGTGCTGGTGCCGTTCACTTTCGGCATCCCGCCGTCGTCGGCGCTGATCGCCCTCGGCGCGATCTACACCGGCGCGATCTACGGCGGCGCCTATTCCGCGGTGCTGTTGAACACGCCCGGCACGCCCTCGGCGATTGCCACCACCTTCGACGGCTATCCGATGGCGAAGAAGGGCGACGGCGACCTCGCGATCACCCTCGCGTGCCTCGCTTCGGTCATCGGCGGGCTGGTGGGCGCCGCGTTCCTGCTGTTCCTCGCCCCGCCAATGGCGAAGGTGGCGCTCAAGTTCGGGCCGGTCGAATACTTCTGGCTCGCCGTATTCGGGCTCACGCTGATCGCGAGCCTCTCGGAGGGCAGCGTGCTGCGCGGGCTCGTGGGCGCCTGCGTGGGGCTGCTGCTCGGCACGGTTGGCGTGGCCGAGGTCGGCGGCGACATCCGCTACGTGGGCAACTTCCAGGCGCTGCTCGGCGGCTTCGACGTGGTCTCGGCGCTGATCGGCCTCTACTGCGTGCCGGTGCTGATCGACCTCGTCGCCACACCGGACCCGCACCTCAAGCTCACCCACCAGGTCGCGGGCTTCCGCCTCGGTGAAGCGCTGCGCATCGCATGGCGCTCGCGCCTGAACCTCACGCGCAGCTCGCTGATCGGCACCTTGGTCGGCATCCTTCCCGGCGCGGGCGGCTCGATCGCCTCGCTGGTCGCGTACTCCGAGGCCAAGCGTGTCGCCAAGCATCCGGAGCGCTTCGGCAAGGGCGAACCCGACGGCGTGCTCGCAACCGAATCGGCGAACAACGCAACCGTCGGCGGCGGCTTCATCCCCACGCTGGTGCTCGGCATCCCGGGCACGCCACCCGACGCGGTCATCCTCGGCGCGTTGATGGTGCAGGGCATTCGCACCGGCCCGCAGCTCTTCGGCGAGCAGAGCGAGATCGTCTATACCTTCATCTACGGCCTCTTCATCGCCACCATCCTCATGCTGCCGATCGGGCTGGTGATCGGGCGCTACGCATTCAAGTCGATCGTCTCGATCCCCAAGGCGCTGCTCGTGCCCTCGGTCGCCTTCCTCACCATCGTCGGCAGCTTCGCGGTGCAGAACAACGCGCACGACGTGCAGCAGATGGTGGTCCTCGGCATCTTCGGCTGGCTGGCGGGGCGCGCGGGCTTTACCGCCTCTCCGATCGTGCTCGGCCTCATCCTCGGCACCATCGCCGAGTCGGGCTTCGTGCGCGGCTACCTCATCGGCAACGCGCGCGGCGAGCCGGTGGCGGAGTTCTTCACGCGCCCGATCTCGATCGGCATTATCGCCTTCATACTGCTGGGGCTGCTCTACCCGTACTTCACCGCGCGCCGCCGCGTGAGGGGGCCGACGAATGAATGAAGCCGCAACCCGCCGCGACCTGCCGGGAATCGCAGGCTCGGCGGTGTTCTTCGTGATGGGCGCACTCGCGCTGTGGTACTCGCGCGATTTCTCGGCGCTGGGCTCGGTCTTCCCGCGCACCATAGCGGTGACGATGATGGTGCTGTCGGCGGCATACATCGCGGTGGCGCTGCTGCGCCCCGGCGCCGCCGCCCCGGCGCCGGCTGCGTCCACCTGGCGGCGCGTGGCGTTGATGGTGGTGCTCCTGGCGTGGGCGATGCTGCTCGAGCACGTGGGCTTCCTCGCCACCAGCATCGTTGCGTACGCCGCGATCCTCGTGATCGCGAACTACGACCGCTGGACGCCGCGCATGGCGCTCACCTACGTGGCCGCGGGCGCAGGGGTGCTGGGCAGCCTCTACTCGATCTTTCGCTTCGTGCTGCAGGTGCCGCTGCCGGCGGGCATGCTGCTATAGCGATGAATGCTGCCGCCATGCTGGTGCTGCTTGCGGCGATGGCCGGGGGCTGGCTTTGCCGCGGCCTGCTGCTGCGTGCGCTGCGGGCGCGCCATCCGCTCGAGTTCGAGGGCCTGGGCCGGCCGTCGAACCGCAACCTCGAGTCGCTGCTGCCCAAGCACGGCGACCGGCAGCTGAGATTCTGGAAATACATCTGGGGCGATCAGCCGCTGCAAGTCGCGGACCCAAGCGTCACGCGGCTTGCGTGGGCCGCGCGCGGCTGCGATGTCGCAATGGTGGCGAGCGTGGTGGTGCTGTTCATGACGGCCGGCAGGTGACCCGGAATCGGGTGATGGCGTCCCCGCTTTCGATCGAATCCATTCCCGGCCACCAGGACTTCCGCGCGCTCTCCGGGGTGCGCGGCATCCGGCACGAGCTGCGCTACGCCACGACCAACAACTTCGTCGGCGCGGACATGTATTCGCCTTTCGACTGCGCATGGCTGCATCGCGAGGGCGCGGCGCGGCTCGAGGAAGCCGTGGCTGGGCTGGCAGCACGCGAGCCGGAGCTTACGCTGCTGGTGCTGGACGCGCTTCGCCCGCAGCGCGTCCAGGAGCGCATGTGGAAGAAGCTCGAAGGCTCAGGGCTCACGATGTACCTCGCCAACCCCGCGCGTGGATCGATCCATTCATTCGGCATGGCCGTGGACATCACGCTCGTGGATGCGCTGGGGCGCGAGCTCGACATGGGCACGCCCTTCGACGACCTCACGGAGAAGTCGCATCCTTCAGTCGAGGACAAGCTGCTGGCTTCGGGTGATCTTGGTGCGGCGCAAGTTGCCAACCGCCGCCTGTTGCGCGATGTGATGACGCAAGCCGGCTGGCAGGGCATCACCACCGAATGGTGGCACTTCGACGGCGGCGACCGCGACCGGATCAGGGCGCAGTACCCACGCGTCCTTTAGCGGACAGCACCCATTCGACCAATGCGTCGAGCACCGGCCGCGCCACTTTGCGCACCGCGCTCTCGTGGTTGATCATCGCCACGACGATGTAGTCGACACCGGCGTCATCGGTGACATAGCCGGCGATCGCGCTCACGTCGCGCAGTGTTCCGGTCTTGATTCGTGCCCGTCCCGCGGCGCTACTTCCGAGCAAGCGCGTGCGCATGCCGCCATCCACCGCGACGATCGGAAGGCTCGCGAGGTATTCGGCGGACCAGCGGCTCGCCAATCCCGCGCGCAACACCGCCGCCAGCTGCGCGGGCTTGACGCGCTCCGTTCGCGAGAGGCCGGAGCCGTTTTCCAGCACCATGCCCTCGGAGTCGATCGCGTGGCTTTGCATCCATGCGCGCAGCTCCCGTTCCGCGATGTTCGCGGTGGGCAGGCTTGATCCCGCGGCGGCATTCGCACCGAGCGTGAGGTAGAGCAGGCGCGTGTTGGGGTTGTCCGAGCTCTTGTTCACGTCCCGCAGCCATTCACCCAGGGGCCGCGAGCGATGCTCGGCGATCACGCGCGCGTCGGCGGGTGTTTCACCCTCGCGCACCTTGCCGCGAAAACTTCCGCCGAGGCGCTTCCAGGTGGCGCGGAACAGCCGCTCGATGAATACCATCCGATCGAGCAGGTTCACCGCCGTCTCCGCGGTGCAGTTGCGCGGAAAATCTCCTTGCAGGCGGATCTTTATCGAGCCGCCGAAACCCTTGCGCACTTGCGGATGGATCCAGCCATCCTCCCAGTCCTTGCAGGCGCGATCGATGAGCTTGAAGTCGGCCTGGACGCTCACGCCATCGAGAGCCGGCGTCATGGCGACATTTACGCCATCGGCATCCGCAACCATGTCGAGGTGAACGAGGTTGGTGTTGACCAGCATCGCGTCGGGGACGACGTTGTAGCGGAATTCCGGAGTTTCGTCGAATGGCGCAAGCCCCACGTCGGTGCGTGCCGGGGAAAAGTATCGCCGGTCGAGCACGAGGTTGGCGCGGATTTCACGGATGCCCTGCAGCCGCGCAATCCTCAATAAATGCTCGAACGATGGCCAATCGAAGTCGACATCAGCGCCGCCTCGCAGGACGAGATCCTCTTCGAGAACGCCTTCCACCGGCCGTCCTCGGGTGAGCAGTTCGGTGCGCGAGCGATACGCCGGCCCCAGGGTTTCGAGAGCCGCGAGGGATGTGATGACCTTGAGCGTGGAGGCGGGCTGCATCGGCAGTTGCTCGCCCTGGGCAAGGATCACGCCACCGTCGGAGATGCGCTGCACCAGCACGCCAACCGCGCTTTCCGGGATGCCGGTGCCGCGCAAGCGATCCAGCACAGGCCCAGGCAATTGCGCATGCGTCCATGCGGAAGCGCAGGAAATCAGCAGGCAGGCGAGGGTTCTCACGTGGGGAGCGGTGCGGGCAGGGGGCATTCCAGAGATAATTTGTAATATTGCCTCACATTCTGCAAAATCGGACGACAAGAACCACCGCCGCCGAGCATCCCCAGGTGCCCCGGACGACGGCCGAACGAATCCAAGGACAGACAGGGAGATCACACGGTGAAAGTTTCACGACTCGCCCAGGCCATTTCGCTCGTATTCGTCGCCGGCGTCGCCCACGCCCAGCAGGATGTGCAGAAGCAGGAGCGCATCGAAATCACGGGCAGCAACATCAAGCGCGTGCAGGAAGAAGGCGCGCTCCCGGTGCAGGTCATCACCCGCAAGGACATCGAGCGCCGCGGCATCAGCAGCGCGGAAGAGCTGGTCATGCTGCTCTCCGCCAACGGTACCGGCGCGGATAACCTCTCCTCCAACGTCGGCATCCAGCTCGGCACCACGGACCGCAACAACAACGGCAACACCAGCGCCAACCTGCGCGGCCTGGGTGCTTCGAGCACGCTGGTGCTCCTCAACGGCCGTCGACTCACGACCCACGGTGCGAAGGGCAACGCGGTCGACTTGAACTCCATCCCGCTCGCTGCGGTCGAGCGTGTCGAGGTGCTGAAGGACGGTGCCTCGGCGATCTACGGCACGGACGCCATCGGTGGCGTCATCAACTTCATCCTGCGCAAGGACTTCAAGGGCGTCGAGATCAATGCCTCCACGGACATCACCGAGGACGGCGGCGGCAACCTGCACCGCGGCTCGCTGCTCGCGGGCTTTGGCGACCTGTCGAAGGATCGCTTCAACGTGATGGGCTTGATCACCTATGACAAGCAGGAGCGCCTGAGCGGCAGCCAGCGCAGTTTCTCCAACGGCTTCCAGCCGGAGCGCGGCCTCTCGCCGGATACCGCCGGGGCACCCTTCGCTTCGCAGACGGGTCTCGCGGGCACCGCCATCGGCGCCTCGTTCAGGACGCCCTCAGGTGGCACGCAGAACTACAACCGCGCCAACCTGCTGAGTTTCCTCGGGCAGTGCGATTCGATCAACAACACGTCGCAGTACCAGTCGGCGCTGTGGGATGCGCCGGGCGCGCGCTACGCCTGCGCCTATGACTACGGCGGGGTCGAGGTGCTGATCCAGCCGGTGGAGCGCACGCAGGGTGTCGGGCGCGCTACCTTCCAGCTGTCCAACAATCACACCGCCTTCGTCGAGGCGGTGGCCTCGAAGACCAAGGCCACAAAGGCCTTCGAGGAATACCAGATCACCACAACCGGCAGCTTCGCCGGCATGCAGTACCCGGTCAACGGCCCCTACTACCAGGACCTGTCTGCTTACATTCCGACGTTTAATCGCGCTCTTCCCATCGCCTACCGCTGGCGTTGCATGGACTGCGGCCTGCGCACCATCGAAACCGAGACGGATGCATTCCGCGTCCTCGCCGGCATGGAAGGCACGCTCGGCGGGCGCTGGGACTACAAGTTCGGCATCTCGGAATCGGGCAGCAAGGCCGACTCCCAGCTGAAGAGCGGTTATCTGTACACCGGACTGCTCACGACGGCGCTTGCCAGTGGCCTCGTCAACCCGTGGCTCCGGGCGGGCGAGACACAAACCGCGCAGGGGCAGGCGCTCCTCGATGCGGCGCGTGCCGACGGCACGCGTCTCTTCGGCGGCGAATCGCGACTGACGTCCGCCGATGGCGCCGTCTCCGGCGAGTTGTTCCAGCTCCCGGCCGGCCCGGTCGCCGCGGCCGTGGGCTTCGACTACCGTCGCGAAAGTTATCGCTTCGACGACGGCTCGC
>JBDSMR010000148.1:0-2692 GCA_039915735.1 Usitatibacter sp.
GGCAGGCCCCTGGGGTCGTCGGGCGCGGTCATGTTGGAGACCTCGATCGCCAGCTTGCGCACCGCTTTCTGGCAGGAGAGGTAGGCGCGCGAGTAGACCTTCTTCGCTCCCACCGGCGTCTCCACCAGGGTCTTGAGGTAGGCGAAGCGGATGTTGCCCAGGACCGGGTGACCGGCCTCCTTGGTCTCCCACTCCATCTTCGAAGCCGCGGCGCGTTGCTTGCCGAGGGTGGCGGCCGGGGGTTCCGCCTGCACGGCCATCGTGGCCAGGCCGGCCATCAGGAAAACGGCTTTCAGAATCTCTCTCCCGGTCGAAGGTAGCGCCACTGTCCGATGGGCAAGTGGCCGAGCGGAACCCCGCCTGTGCGCACCCGTTTCAATGCGGTCACCACCAGCCCCACCATTTCGCACATGCGGCGGATCTGGCGCTTGCGGCCTTCGCGCAGGGCGAAGCGAAGCTGGTCCTCGTTGGCCCACGACACCTGCGCGGGCTTGAGCTTCACACCGTCGAGTTCCATGCCGTGGCGCAACAGCTTTAACTGCTCGTCGGTCAACGTACCTTCCACGCGCACGAGATATTCCTTCTCGACGTCGCTGTCGGCGCCGATGAGGCGGCGCGCCACGCGCCCGTCCTGCGTGAAAACGATGAGGCCGGTGGAGTCGATGTCGAGGCGCCCCGCGGGAGCCAGGCCGCGCAGGTGGCTGTGAACAAACTTTGTGCGCGACGGATCTTCGGCCCAGCGATTTTCGGGGCGCAGCAGGTCCATTGCGGGTCTGTGGCCATCCTCCGGCTGCCCGGAAACAAAACCGATTGGCTTGTTGAGGATGATGGTCACCTGCTCGGCCTGGTGCTTCGATGCTGCGGGGTCAACCTCGATGCGCGCGGTGAGCGGCACGCGAACGCCGAGTGTGTTGACCACCTTGCCATCAACCTTCACCCAGCCGTTTTCGATCCATTCATCCGCTTCGCGGCGCGAGCACAGGCTGAGCTCACTCATGCGTTTCGACAGGCGTGGGTCGCCGGGATTTTCGTGTGCGACCGAGGGTGGCTTCGGGGCCGCGCCGGGCCTGGGGGGCGGCGTGACAACTTTCGGACGGGGCGTTTTCCCTCGGGGCGGCAACGCGTCGGGACGCGGCGGCGATCTGTCGGAACGCGGTGGTGATCTGTCCGGGCGCGGCGGCCTCTCCGCGCGGGAGGGCAGGCCAGGCCGGGGCGATGAAAACTTCCCCTTGGGCGATGGTGGTTTATTCGGCGCGGAAGGCGGCTCCACCTTGGGCGCGGAAGCCTCCACGACAGGCGTCGAGGAGACGCGCTTCTTCTGCTGCGCCAACTGCCGGCCGCGAGCGGTCGAGGGTGCCGCGGTTTTGTCCGCGGGCTTGGGAAGCTTCAGGGTGATGCGAGCCATGAAGCGGATTTTAAACGCTCCGGGCCGCATATGCGGCCCGGAGTTTGCTGCCACTACCAGGGATTACTTCCCGTCGTGGTCCGAATCACCGGGAACGGCACGTTCCACCGTGTCGCTCAGGCGATGCCACGAATCACGCGTGGCTTGCTTGGCATGCTCCCAGGCGAGCGAGGACTTGCCCTTGGAACGCTGCCAGTCGCGCGCGAGGTCGGATTCGACCTGGTCGAACGTCTTGCCCGGATAACGCGAATACGCATCCACGCCATAGCCGTAGGCCGGACCGTAGTCGTCGAACGTGGAACCGCTCTTCACGTACGGACGATTGACGTAGTTCTCGCGCCAGTAGGCCTCTTCGAGCGTCGGATCGATTTTCTCGGCGACACCCTTGCCGGCAAGGCCACCCACCACGGCACCAACTGCAGCGCCGATCACCGTTCCCACCGGACCGGCGACTGTGCCGACGGCGGCACCTGCGGCCATTCCGCCCGCTGCAGCACCAATACCGGTGCCGATGGGGTGAGCGCCGGGCGCCCCGGTGATCGGATCCTTGTTCAGACTGCCTTTGCTTGCGTCATTTGTGCTCATGGAACCTCCGAGTGAGTTGAGCAGGTTCGAAAGTTGGCGCATCACATCGTTCGCCGACTGGTCCGATCGGGTCACGCGATGGGTGATGAGTTCCTACGCGGAGGCCAATGACATAATGCTGCGATGCAAATCCGCTTCGACGGCGTCACGCAGTCCTACGATGGCCAGCGCCTCTTCACCGGCCTCGACCTCGAGATTCCTTCTGGCCAGTTGTTCACGCTGCTTGGACCCTCCGGTTGCGGCAAGACCACACTCCTGCGAATGCTCGCGGGTTTTGTTGTTCCCGACGCCGGCCGCGTCTGGTTCGGCGATCGCGACATCACCGCGCTGCCGGTGCATCAACGCGGCGTCGGCATGGTTTTCCAGGACTACGCACTTTTCCCCGATCGTTCCGCGCTCGCCAACGTGATGTACGGGCTGGATGCGCGTGGCGTGCCGGCGAAGGATGCGAAGGTGAAGGCGATGGCGATGCTGGAGCGGGTTGGCCTGGGGACTTTCGCCGATCGTTCGCCCGCGAAACTCTCCGGTGGCCAGCGCCAGCGCGTTGCCATGGCGCGCGCGCTGGTGATCGAGCCGAAATTGCTTCTCCTCGACGAACCGCTCGCGGCGCTGGACGTGAAGCTGCGCGTCGAACTGCGTGCGATGGTGCGCGAGCTGCAGCTGGAGTCGAAGGTGACCACCGTGTTCGTGACCCACGACCAG
>JBDSMR010000157.1:0-27066 GCA_039915735.1 Usitatibacter sp.
CCACTTCATCAACAAGCTGATCCGCCAGGTGCGGGTGCTGACCGAAAACGTGCGCAGCCTCGCGCTGATGGATGCCTACGGGCGGGTGGCGCGCCTGCTGCTCGAAAGCGCCATCAGGAAGGATGGGCTTCACTACGTGCCGGAGCGGTTGACGCAGGCCGAGATCGCGAGCCGCGTCGGCTGCTCGCGCGAGATGGTGAGCCGCATCTTCAAGGACCTGGTGCAGGTGCCCGACGCCGGGCTCGGCACGTGGATCGTGCGCGGTTTCGGCACCGCGATCATGCACGGCGGCGCGACGGCGCTTTTCTCGGTGATGGGCCTCACGCGCCTCGAGCGCGAGGACGCATCGGGCCTGCGCGCATGGATGCCGGGCCTCGCAGTCGCGATCCTCCTGCACGCCGCGTTCAACCAGTTCCTGTTCTCGCCGCTGGTGTCGACCGCGCTCATCGTCGTGGTGGTGCCGGTGCTGGTGCACGTTGTATTCGCGCACAGCGAGAAGGCGGTGGGTGACTGGCTCGGCAAGGGCTTCGACGCCGATGCGGAAATGCTGCGCCTCATCAACTCGGGCGGCCTTGCGGCATCGCCCGTCGGGCGTTACCTGCACGAGCTCAAGGGGCGCTTCCACGGCCCGGTGGTAGCCGACCTGCTGTGCTACCTGCGCATCTATACGGAGCTCTCGCTGCGCGCCAAGGGCATCCTCATGATGCGCGAGAACGGCTTCGAGGCGCCGGTCGACGAGGAGATGCGGGAGCGCTTCGCCGAACTCGAGTACCTGCAGAAGAGCATCGGGCGCACCGGGCTCCTCGCGCTCGATCCGATGCTGCACATGGGCCGCAAGGAGTTGTGGCAGCTCTACATGCTGGGAAAGTAGGCGCGCGGATCAACGCGCCGCGAGCAGCGCGTCCGCGAGCTCGGCGAAGCCGTGGGATCCGCGCGAGGGCGTGACCCACGCCGGCATGTGCTGCATCAGCTCCTCCATCTCGCGCACGTTGGCGACACCGACGGCGTTGGGGAAGAACTCGAACATCGGCTGGTCGTTGGGTGAATCTCCCGCGAAGACGAAGAGCTCGCGGCTGGCGTCGAGGTCGATCGCGAACTCCTCACGCATCATGAGCCGCGAGGTCGAGAGCTTGTCATAGCCGCCGAACCAGCCGTTCACGTGGATCGAGCTCGCCTTGGCGGTGAGTCCTTCTGATTCCATGATCGAGACGATGCGCTGCACCTCGCCCATCGGCAGTGGCGCCACGTCCTCGCGGAAATCGATCGCGAGGTCGGCCTCGCGGTACGCCTGGTCGGAGGCAACGGCACAGCCGGGCACCTGCGCCAGCACGCGATCGGCAATCGCGCCCAGGCGCGAGCGGCGCATTGCCCGCTCCTCCTCATCGATCACGTAGCGCTTCACCAACCGGCCGGCCTGCTTGTCGTGCCGGAACCAGAACGCGCCGTTCTCGCCCACCACGGCATCGACCGGCCACATGCGCGCGATGTGGTCGCACCAACCAGCGGGCCGACCGGTCACCGGGATCACCATGAAGCCCGCGTCCCTGAGCCTTTCGAGCGCACTGTACGCCACCGCCGGCAACTGCCCGTGAATGGTGAGGGTGTCGTCGATGTCGGTGAGCACGCCGCGAATGGCGCCGCGGGCAGCGAGCGGGAATAGCGCCAGCGGTTTCATGCGAAATACGCCTCGACCGCTGCGCGCTCCGCGTCGGTCATGTGCAGGCCGCACTTGGTGCGGCGCCACATCACGTCCTGCGCGGTCGCGGCCCACTCCTCAGCCCTCAGGTATTCGATCTCGCGCTCGGTGAGCCCCGCGCCAAATTGGCGGCCCAGGTCGGAAAGCTGCCTGGCGTCTCCCAGGACCTTCGGCGCGCGCGCGCCGTGCCTGCGCACCAGGCCTTCGACGAGATCGCGTCCCAGTGTGGAGTAGCGCTGCTGCATCTCGTCGCGGAACTGGTTGAAGTGCCGCACGTCGCCGCCGGGCAGCACTTCGGTGCCGGTCCATGCGCCCTTGAGCGCCGGGAAAAACGGCTCGAGTTTTCCCATCACTTCCTCGGCCAGGCGTCGGTAGGTGGTGATCTTGCCACCGAAGATCGTCACCAGCGGCGCCTTGTGCGCCTCGTGGTCGACCTTCAGCACGTAGTCGCGCGTGACTTCCGACGGATTGTCGGTGCCGTCGTCGTAGAGTGGGCGCACGCCCGCGTAACTCGAGACGATGTCGGCTCGCGTGAGCGGCTTGGCGAGGAAGCGGTTCGCAGCGGCCAGCAGGTAGTCGGTTTCCTCGTCGGTGATCTTCGCGGCCGACTGCACGTCGGGGACGGAAACATCGGTGGTGCCCACCAGGCTGAACTGGCCCTCGTAGGGGATGACGAAGATCACTCGCTTGTCGGGGTTCTGCAGGATCAGGGCGTGTCCCTGCGAATGCACCTTGCGCACGATGATGTGGCTGCCCTTCACCAGGCGCACACTGCCCTTGATCTTGTCACCGTGGATGTTTTCGAGGGCTTGCATCACCCAGGGACCGGCGGCGTTGACCATCGCGCGCGCGCGGATCACCTGCTTCGCGCCGTTGCTTCCCGTGATGATGGCTTCCCAGGCGCCATCGACGCGGCGCGCTTCCTCGAAACGCGTGCGCGTGAGGATGGTGGCCCCCTTCTCGCGTGCCGACATCGCGTTGATGACGGTCAGGCGCGAATCGTCGACGCGGCAATCCGAGTAGAGGAATCCGGAGCGGAAATCGCCCTTTAGCCCGGCGCTGTATTCGACGTGCGGGAAATTCACCGCCCTGGAGCGTGGCAGCGAGATCTTGCCGCCGATATGGTCGTACATCCACAGGCCGGTGCGGATCATCCAGACCGGACGCATGCTGCGGTCATGCGGCAGCACGAACAGCAGCGGACGGATGATGTGCGGCGCCAGGCGCAACAGCACCTCGCGCTCCTGCAGCGCTTCGCGCACCAGGCCGAAATCGTATTGCTCGAGGTAGCGCAGCCCCCCGTGGATGAGCTTGGAGCTCCACGAGCTGGTGGCGCTGGCCAGGTCTGACTGCTCGACCAGCGTGACCGACAGGCCACGCCCGGCCGCGTCGCGCGCGATGCCGGCGCCGTTGATGCCGCCGCCGATGATCAGAAGATCGGTGTCAGACACCAGTTTTCGATGCCTTTGTGAAAAGTGGTGTCTGACACCAGTTTCTCATTCTGGAAATTTGCCCCATTTATCCCACCAGAGTAAGCCAAACGTGGTCTTGGTATCGGTGATGATGCCCTCGCGCACCCATTCGAGCGCATCGGCGATCTTCACCTCGAAAACCTCCAGGTGCTCGCCGACATCGAGCTGCGCGCCGACGTTGCGCAGCCCGCGCGCGCCATAGAGGTGGATCACCTCGTTGGAATAACCAATCGAGGGATCGATGCTGGCGATGCGCCACCACTGGTCCGCCTCGAAGCCACACTCCTCCACCAGCTCGCGTTTCGCGGTAGCGAGCGGATCAGCGTGTTCGCCGGGCTCCAGCTTGCCCGCGGGCAGCTCGATGAAATGGCGCTGCTTCGGATAGCGGAACTGGCGCTCCAGCAGGATGGTTTCGTCGTCGACGAAGGCCAGCATCATGACGGCGCCGGGATGCGCGATCCACTCGCGCCAGGCTTCGTCGCCGTTGTGCAGTCGAACCTGGTCGCGGCGCACCTTGAGCAGCCCGCCGTCGTAGGCGAGCGTGGAGGAAACCGTGCTTTCGGTGAAGTCGCGCGTGGGCAGCGGCGCCTTGGCCACGTGTCTACATCGACGCCGTGATGGCGCGAACGCAGAGCTCCATCAGCGACGCGGGCAGCAGGCCGAGCACCAGCACCGCGAGGGCGATGCCGGAGAGCAGCCAGCGTGCGTCGGCACGCGGCTCCACCGTCACTTCGCCCGCGGGCGGGTCCATGTACATCAGCTTCACGACACGCAGGTAGTAGAACGCCCCGATGACGGACATCAGCACGGCGTAGACGACGACCCAGCCGTAGCCGACTTCCCAGACCGCCTGCAGCACCGCGAGCTTGCCGAAGAATCCCGCCGTGGGCGGCAGGCCGGTGAGCGAAAACATCAGGATCAGCATCATGAAGGCGTACCACTTCGACTTCTGGTTGAGGCCCTTGAAGTCGTCGAGGTTCTCGGCCTCGAACCCCTGGCGTGAGAGCAGCAGCACCATGCCGAAGGAACCCAGCGTCATCAGCACGTAGGTCAGCAAATAGAACATCGCCGAACTGTAGCCGTTGTCGGTGCCGGCCGCGATGCCGAGGACGAGGAAGCCCATGTGCGATATGGTCGAGTAGGCCAGCATCCGCTTGATGTTGGTCTGTGCGATGGCAATGATGTTGCCCACCGCCAGCGAGGCCACGGCCAGCACGATCAGCATCTGCTGCCAGTCGGCGCTCATGCCCTGCAGGCCGTTGGCCAGCAGGCGCATCACGAAGGCGAAGGCGGCTATCTTGGGCGCGGCGCCGACGAGGATGGTCGCGGGTGTCGCAGCGCCGTGATAGACGTCCGGCAACCACATGTGGAAGGGTGCGGCGCCCAGCTTGAACGCGATGCCCGAGACCACGAACACCAGGCCGAAGACGCCCAGCATCTGATGCGCCTGCCCGTGTTCGATGGCGAAGGCGACACGCGTGAGTTCGAGCGAACCAGTGGCGCCGTAGATCATCGACAGGCCGTAGAGCAGCAGGCCGGAGGAAAGCGCACCCAGCACGAAGTACTTCATGCCGGCTTCGGTCGCGCGCACCGAATCACGCTGCAACGAGACCAGGGCGTATTGCGACAGCGCCATCAGCTCCAGGCCCAGGTACAACGTGATGAAGTGGTGCGCCGAGATCATCACCATCATGCCGAGCGCGCCGAAAAGCGCGAGGCAGATGAATTCACCGGTGAGCAGCCCTCGTGCCGCAAGGTAGGGTCGGCCGAGGACCAGCGTGGCGGCAACGGTCAGCAGCGTGGCGACCTTCAGGACCTGCGACATGAGGTCGGCCACGAACATGCCCTGGAAGGTCACGACCAGCGGGCGGCCGATGGTGAAGAGCGTGAGCACGGCCGTACCGACGAGCGAGACGATGGCGAGCCAGTAGGTGACATGGCGCTCGTCGTCGCGCAGCGTGAGGTCCACGATCAGCAGCGTGAAGATCAGCAGTGCGAGGACGATCTCGGGGATCGCGGGGGCCATGGTCGAAAGCGAGAAGGTTCCGGTATTCATGGCTTCAGCCCAGCTTGCTCTGCGCGACATGGCGCAGGAGCTCCTGGATGGTCGGGTTCATCACGTCGGAGAAGGCCTTGGGATGCAGGCCCATCCACAGGACCAGGACCGCGAGAATGGCCAGGAACGTGAGCTCGCGCGCGTTGACGTCCTTCAGCGCCGCGACGTTTGCGTTGGCGATCTCGCCGTAGGCGACGCGCTTGACCATCCAGAGCGTGTAGGCCGCCCCGGTGATCAGCGTGGTGGCCGCGAGGAAGGCGTACCAGAAGCTCACCTTGATCGAGCCCATGATGACCATGAACTCGCCCACGAATCCGCTGGTGCCGGGCAGGCCCGAATTAGCCATCGCGAAGAAGACCAGGAACGCCGCGAACACCGGCATCTTGTTGGCCACCCCGCCGTAGTCGGCGATCTGGCGCGAATGCATGCGGTCGTAGAGCACGCCTACGCAGAGGAACAGCGCCGCCGAGATGAAGCCGTGCGACACCATCTGCAGCAGTCCGCCCAGCATGCCGTCCGCATTGAAGAGGAAGTAGCCGAGGGTCACGAATCCCATGTGCGAGATCGACGAGTAGGCGATCAGCTTCTTCATGTCCTGCTGCACCAGCGCCACCAGGCCGATGTAGATCACGGCCACCAGCGACAGCGTGATCATGAAGGTGTCGAAGAAGTGCGCGGCGTCCGGCGCGATCGGCATGTTGAAGCGCAGGAACCCGTAGCCGCCGATTTTCAGCGTGATGGCCGCGAGAATGACCGAGCCGCCGGTGGGCGCCTCCACGTGTGCGTCCGGCAGCCACGTGTGCACCGGCCACATCGGCACCTTCACCGCGAACGACATGAACATCGCCAGGAAGATCAGCTTCTGCGCCGTCTCGCCCAGCGGCACGCGGTGGAAATCGAGGATTTCCCAGCTGCCGTTCGTCTGGAGGTAGAGGTAGATGAAGGCGGCCAGCATCAGCAGCGAGCCAAGCAGCGTGTAAAGGAAGAACTTGACCGCCGCATACACGCGGTTGGCCCCCCCCCAGATGCCGATGATGAGGAACATCGGGATCAGCATCGCCTCGAAGAAGACGTAGAAGAGGATGGCGTCGAGCGCCGCGAAGGCGCCGTTGATGAGCCCCGACATGATCAGGAAGGCGGCGAGGTACTGGCCCACCTTGTCGGTGATCACTTCCCAGTGCGCGATCACGACCAGCACGGTCATGAGGCTGTTGAGGAGGATGAGCGGCATCGAGATGCCGTCGACACCCAGGTGGTAGTTGACGTTGAAGGTCGGGATCCATGCGTGGAGTTCGACGAACTGCATCTGCGCCGTCGGCTGGAACGCGGTCCACAGCGGAATGCAGACGATCAACCCGAGGATGGAGCCCACGAGCGCCGCCCAGCGCGTCGCCGCCGGATTCCTGTCGTTTCCGATCATCAGCACCAGGACGCCGAAGATGATCGGCACCCAGATGGCTAGCGAGAGGACATATCCCTGGTACATCGTTGTTGTTGTGTACGCCGGTTAGAGTTTCTGCAGGTACAGCCAGAAGAAGGTGAGGAGGGCGAACACGCCGAAGATCATGGTGAACGCGTAGTGGTAGATGTAGCCGGTCTGCATCTTGCGCGCGCGGCCGGCGAACCAGCCGATCAGCTTCGCGGTGCCGTTGACCATGATGCCGTCGATGAGGGTCTTGTCGCCCCATTTCCAGAACCAGGTGCCGATACGGCGCGCGCCGCCGGCGAAGAACCAGTCGTTGAAGTCATCGAAGCCGTACTTGCGCTCGAGGATGGTGGCGAGCACGCCCGACTTCTTCTTGATCACGGCCGGCAGGTCCGGGCGGATCACATAAAGGTAGTAGGCCAGGCCTGCGCCGAAAAGGGCCAGCCAAAGCGGGATCGAGGTAAGCGAATGCACCACCATCGCGCCGGCGCCGTGGAATTCCTCGGCCATCTTTTCCATGGTCGTGGTGGCGGCGATGGCCTTGCCGAAGTAATCGCCATAGAGCATCGGCTGGATCGCGAACCAGCCGATCAGCACCGACGGGATGGCCAGCAGCACCAGCGGCAGCGTGACGACCCAGGGCGACTCGTGCGGCACGTGGAGCCCGTGGGAATCGTGCCCCGGCTCCTCGTCGTGGAGCTCATGCTCGCCTGCGGGCGCCGGCTCGCGCCAGCGCTCCTTGCCGTGGAAGGCGAAGAACACGAGGCGGAAGGAATAGAAGCCGCCGATGAAGACACCGCCCAGGGCCAGCCAGTACGCGAAGTGCGCGCCCGGGATGGTGGAAAGGTGGAGCGCCTCGATGATCGAATCCTTGGAGAAGAACCCCGCGAACGGCGGGATGCCCGCGTTGGCAATGGCGCCGATCAACACCGTGAAGTAGGTGATCGGCAGGTACTTGCGCAGCCCGCCCATGCGGCGCATGTCCTGCTCGTGGTGCATGGCGATGATCACCGAGCCCGCGCCGAGGAACAGCACCGCCTTGAAGAAGGCGTGTGTCATGAGGTGGAAAATCGCCACGGGATACGCCGCGGCGCCCAGCGCCATGGTCATGTAGCCCAGCTGCGAAAGGGTGGAGTACGCAACCACGCGCTTGATGTCGTATTGCACGATCGCCACCAGCGCCATGAAAAAAGCCGTGATCGCGCCGATGATGACCACGAAGGACAGCGCGGCCTGGGACATCTGGAAGAGGGGCGACATGCGCGCCACCATGAAGATGCCCGCCGTCACCATCGTCGCCGCGTGGATCAGCGCTGAGATCGGCGTAGGGCCTTCCATCGAATCGGGCAGCCACACGTGCAGCGGGAACTGCGCGCTCTTGCCCATGGCGCCGATGAAGAGGCAGACGCAGATCATGGTCATCAGCGACCAGCTCCAGCCCGGGATCACCTCGACCAGGACGGCGCCGTACTTGGGTGCCTCGGAGAAGACCGGCGCGTAGTCGAGCGTGCCGAAGACCGCGAACACCAGGCCCACGCCCAGCAGGAAGCCGAAGTCGCCGACGCGGTTCACCAGGAACGCCTTGAGGTTGGCGTAGATGGCCGTGGGGCGCGTGTACCAGAAGCCGATCAGCAGGTACGAAACCAGGCCCACCGCTTCCCAGCCGAAGAACAGCTGCATGAAGTTGTTCGCCATCACCAGCACCATCATCGAGAAGGTGAAGAGCGATATATAGGCGAAGAAGCGCTGGTAGCCGGGATCGTCCGCCATGTAACCGATGGTGTAGATGTGCACCATCAGCGAGACGAAGGTCACGACACACATCATCGTGACCGTGAGTTGGTCGACGAGGAAACCCACCTGGATGCGGTAGCTGTCGCCGGCGAGCCAGGTGTAGAGCTCCGCGTCGAGGCGCGCGCCGCCCGAGACCTGCTGGAACGCCATCAGGGACGCCAGCAGCGAAATCGCGACCGAGGCGATGGTGACGGTGTGCGCGAACGTGCGCCCGAGCTTCCAGCCAAGGAAGCCCGCGAGTACCGCGCCCACGAGGGGCGAGAAGGCGGCGATGCAGGAAAGGGTGAACAGATCCATCAACCCTTGAGGCTCCCGAGGTCGTCGACGTTGATGGAGCGCAGGTTGCGGAACAGCGCCACGAGGATCGCCAGGCCGATGGCCGATTCAGCCGCCGCCACCGTCAGGATGAAAAACACGAACACCTGGCCGGAGAGGTCGTTGAGGTAGTGCGAAAACGCGACGAAGTTCATGTTGACCGCCAGCAGCATCAGCTCGATCGCCATCAGCAGCACGATCAGGTTCTTGCGGTTCATGAAGATGCCGACCACGCCGATGGCAAACAGCAGCGCGCCGAGGATGAGGAAATGGTTCAGCGGGATCACTTGAGCCCCTTGATGATCTTGAGGCGATCAGCGGGCTTGGCCGCGAGCTGCATTGAGGGATCCTGGTACTTGGTTTCCTTGCGCGTGCGCAGCGTGATGGCGATGGCCGAGACGATGGCCACCAGCAGCACGATGGCCGCGAGCTCGAAGGCGAAGACGTAGTCGGTGTAGATCACCTGGCCCAGCGCCTTGGTATTCGAGAAGCCGGGCGGTGGGGCGCCGGGCGAGACCACGGGACCGTTGAAGCCGCGCATCAGCAGCAGCACCATCTCGACGGCCATCAGCACGCCCACCAGCACCGCAAGCGGCAGGTTGCCCCAGAAACCCTCGCGCAGCTTGGCGATGTCGATGTCGAGCATCATCACGACGAAAAGGAACAGCACCATCACGGCGCCGACGTAGACCAGGATCAGCGTCATCGCCAGGAACTCCGCGTACAGCAGCAGCCAGAGGCCGGAGGCGGTGACGAAGGCCAGCACCAGGAAAAGTGCGGCGTGCACCGGGTTGCGCACCAGGATCACGGCCAGGGCCGCGCCGATCAGCACGATGGCGAACGTCCAGAAGAGAATGAGTTGGAAGGTCATGTCAGCGGAAGCGCGCGTCTTCGGCACGGGCGGTGGCGAGTTTTTCCTCGTACTTGTCGCCGATCGCGAGCAGCATCGACTTGGTGTACAGGAGATCGCCGCGCGATTCGCCGTGGTATTCGAGGATGTGCGACTCGACGATCGAGTCCACCGGGCAGCTCTCCTCGCAGAAGCCGCAGAAGATGCACTTCACGAGGTCGATGTCGTAGCGCGTGGTGCGGCGCGTGCCGTCGTCGCGCTGGTCGCTTTCGATGGTGATCGCGAGCGCGGGGCACACGGCCTCGCACAGCTTGCAGGCGATGCAGCGCTCTTCGCCATTGGGATAGCGCCGCAGTGCGTGCAGGCCGCGGAAACGCGGGCTGGCCGGCGTCTTCTCCTCGGGATACATCACCGTGACCTTGCGCTTGAACAGGTTGCGCCCGGTGAGGGCCAGGCCCTTCACCAGCTCGGTCAGCATCAGGCTCGATGCGATTTCGCCTACGCGACTCATTGAGCCCTCCCGAACCAGATCGAGAACGGGAACGTGCTGGCGATCGGCTCCATCAGCATCACGCCCACCACGGCGATCCACACCAGCGTGAGCGGGATGAACACCTTCCAGCCGAGACGCATGATCTGGTCGTAGCGGTAACGCGGGAACGTCGCGCGCACCCAGAGGAACATGAACATCAGGAAGGCGACCTTCGCCAGCAGCCACCAGATGCCGGGTGCGGCGAGCCAGGAGAGCGGCGCGCCCATTTCATGCAGGAAGGCGAAGTTGAACGGTGACAGCCACCCGCCCATGAACACCAGCGAGCTGATGAACGAGATCAGGATCATGTTGGCGTATTCGGCGAGGAAAAACACCGCGAACATCATGCCGGAGTATTCGACGTGGAAGCCCGCCACGATTTCGCTTTCGCCTTCCGAGACGTCGAACGGGTGGCGGTTGGTCTCAGCCAGCCCGGCGATGTAATGAATGATGAACAGCGGGAAGAGCGGGATCCAGAACCACTCGAGGAAGCCGTAGGCGCCGTCCTGGCGCGCGACGATCTCGGAGAGCTTCATGCTCTGGCCGGCCATGAGGCCGCCTACCAGCGCAAAGCCCATGGCGAGTTCGTAGGAAACCATCTGTGCGGCGGCACGCATTGCGCCGAGGAATGCGTACTTCGAGTTCGAAGCCCAGCCGGCGATGATGATGCCGTAGATGCCCATCGAGGTCAGCGCGAGCATCACGAGGATGGCGGCATCCACGTTGGCGATCACCCAGTCGGGCGTGAACGGGATGATCGACCAGGCCGCGAGCGCGGGCGCAACGGCCAGCACCGGTGCGAGAAGGAACAGCGCCTTCGACGATCCCGAGGGAATCACCTGCTCCTTCATCAGCAGCTTGATGGCGTCGGCGATCGGCTGCAGGATGCCGTTCCAGCCGACGCGGTTGGGGCCCTTGCGAACCTGGATCCAGCCGATCACCCAGCGCTCGACCAGCTGGTAATAAAGAACGGTCAACAGCACCGGCACCAGCACCATCACGATCATGGTGAGCGACTTGCCGACGAGATACGCGGCGGGATAGACGCCTTCGAACGCGGCGCGCTGGGCCTCGAGCGCGGCTAGCTGGGCGTAGATCCAGTTCAAGCGGCCACCTCGACAGCGACCTTCTCGATCGCGATCGGACCTTCGCCCAACGCGGCGGTTTCCGGCATGCCGCGCGCGATGCGCACGGCACCATCAGGAACACCCGCGTCGATGGCGACGACGAGGCGCGCCTCACCGCTACCCTGCTTCACGCGCACGCGGTCGCCCGCTGCAAGTTGCGCGGCGGCGGCAGTGGCGGCGCTCATGCCGGCGGCGCGTCCGGACTTTGCGGCGGCGGTGCGCTGCAGCGGCGGCGAACGGCGCACGACGGGATCCGTGGCATAGAGGCCGAACTCGGAGATCCTTTCGAGGCCGCTGGCGGCCGGAGACTGCACCTTCCAGTCCGCGGGGCCCTTCGATTGGCCGAGACCCGCGGTGGCGAAAGCCTGGAGGTCGGGCGCGATCTGCTTGCGCACCTCCTGCAGGTTGTCGGCGCTGAATCCGGGCAGTTCGAGCAGCGTGCCCAGCATGCGTAGCACTTTCCACGCGGGACGCGACTCGCCCTGCGCCTTCACCACGCCGTTGAACTGCTGCGCGCGCCCTTCCATGTTCACGAACGTGCCGCCGGTCTCCGAGAACGGCGCGATCGGCAACATCACGTGCGCGGATTCAGTCGTGGCATTGCGGTAGGCGGAAAGCGCCACCGTGAACTCGGCTTGGGCGACGGTGGCGAGGGCGGCGGAGCCCATGTCCATCTCGAGCTCGACGCCGGCGACCACGTAGCCCCGCAGCGGCTTGGCGACCATCGCGCGCGCATCGAGCCCGCGCGTCGGCACCGCTCCGACGAGATGGGCGCCGACGGCGTTGGCGCCATCCGGCAGCACGCCCACGGCAGCGCCGGTGACACGGCCGATCTCCTGGGCGATCGCCAGCAGCACGGCGTAATCGGGATGTTGTTGCGCGTAGTGGCCGAGGATGATGGCCGAGCGCTTGCCCTTGAGGCTCGCGACGATGGCGCTGTCCCCCTGCCCCGCAGCGGCCTTGGCGACATCGGCCAATGCGCCGGCGAGTCCCGCAGGTTTCGCGACGATGCGGCTGGCGACCGGCATCAGCAGGTCGTCGTTGGCCACGTGCAGCATGTGGACCGCGAGCCCCTTCCTGGCGGCGGCACGCACGCGCGCGGAAAGCAGCGGCTGCTCACGGCGCAGCGTGGAGCCGACGAAGAGCACGCTTTCCAGCTTCGAGAAATCGGCGACCGCCATTCCCAGCCACGGCGCGCCCTCGGGTTTGGCGCGGAAATCGGACTGGCGCACGCGATGATCGATGTTGTCGGTGCCCAGGCCGCGGCCCAGCTGCGTTGCGAGGTGCAGTTCTTCCAGCGTGAGGTTGGGCGCGAGCAGCAGGCCCAGCGCATCGGCGCCGTGGCGAGCGACGACATCCTTGAGCCCATGCGCCGCGGCTTCCAGCGCTTCGGGCCAGTCGACCTCGGCCCACTCGCCCGCACGCTTGACCATCGGGTGCAGCAGGCGCTCTTCAGAGTTCAGGCCTTCGTAGGCGAAACGGTCGCGGTCCGAGATCCAGCATTCGTTGACGTCTTCGTTCTCGAGCGGCAGCACGCGCATCACGCGCTCCTGCTTGGACTGCACCACCAGCGGCGAGCCGAGCGAATCGTGGCTGCTCACTGACTTGCGGCGCGAAAGCTCCCAGGCGCGCGCGGAATAGCGGAAAGGTTTCGAGGTGAGCGCGCCGACCGGGCAGAGGTCGATCATGTTGCCCGACAGCTCGCTATCCACCGTGCGGCCGACGAACGACAGGATCTCGGCATGTTCGCCGCGCCCGGCCATGCCGAGCTCCATCACGCCGGCCACTTCCTGGCCGAAGCGCACGCAGCGCGTGCAGTGGATGCATCGCGTCATGTCGGTGCTGATGAGCGGGCCGAGGTTCTTGTTCACGACGACGCGCTTTTCTTCCTGGTAGCGCGAGCTGGAGGCACCGTAGCCGACCGCGAGGTCCTGCAGCTGGCATTCACCGCCCTGGTCGCAGATCGGGCAATCGAGCGGGTGGTTGATCAGCAGGAACTCCATCACGCCCTTCTGCGCGGTGATGGCGGCATTCGAATGGGTGAAGGCCTTCATGCCTTCGGTGGCGGGCGTGGCGCAGGCCGGCAGCGGCTTGGGCGCCTTTTCGACCTGCACCAGGCACATGCGGCAGTTGGCCGCGATCGACAGCTTCTTGTGATAACAGAAGTGCGGCACGAAGATGCCGAGCCTGGTGGCGGCGTCCATCACGGTGGAACCGTTTTCGACCGTGACCGGCTTGCCGTCGATTTCGAGATTGATGGGCATGTCAGTCGGCTGCCAGCTGGTGGCCCACGGTGTTGGAGTCGGCGCGATGCTCGTTCGTGGAGCTGTAGCCACCCGATTTCACGCTGCAGCACTTGTGGTCGATGTGGTGCTGGAATTCCTCGCGGAACACCTTCACGAAGGCGCGCGTCGGCATGGCGGCGGCATCGCCCAGCGCGCAGATGGTGCGGCCCTGGATGTTGTCGGCGAGGTTGAGCAGCAGCTCGAGGTCTTCCTGGCGGCCTTCTCCATGCTCGATGCGATGCAGGATGCGATAGAGCCAGCCGGTGCCTTCGCGGCACGGAGTGCACTGGCCACACGATTCCTCGAAGTAGAAATACGCGAAGCGCTCAGCGGCCTTCACCATGCAGGTGTCCTCGTCCATGACGATGACCGCGCCGGAGCCGAGGAAGGAGCCCGCCTTGGCGATCGAGTCGTAGTCCATGTCGAGCGCCATCATGGTCTCGGCGGTCAGCACCGGCATCGACGAGCCGCCGGGGACCACGCCCTTCAGCTTCTTGCCGTTGCGCATGCCACCGGCCATCTCGAGCAGCTTCGCGAACGGCGTGCCGAGCTTGATCTCGTAGTTGCCGGGTCTGTTCACATGCCCGGAAATCGAGAAGATCTTGGTGCCGCCGTTGTTGGGCTTGCCGAGGCCGAGGAACCAGTCGGCGCCGTGCACGATGATGCCGGGCACCGCGGCGAAGGTTTCGGTGTTGTTGATCGTGGTCGGCTTGCCGTAGAGGCCGAAGCTCGCCGGGAACGGCGGCTTGAAGCGCGGCTGGCCCTTCTTGCCTTCGAGCGACTCCAGCAGCGCGGTTTCCTCGCCGCAGATGTAGGCGCCGAAGCCGTGGTGCGCGTGCAGCTCGAAATCGAAGCCGCCGCCGAGCACGTTCCTGCCGAGGTAACCCGCGGCGCGCGCCTCGTCCAGCGCGCGCTCGAAGATCTCGTATTCGTTCCAGATCTCGCCGTGGATGTAGTTGTAACCGACGGTCGCGCCGATGCAGTAGCCCGCGATCATCATTCCCTCGATGAGCGCATGCGGGTTGTAGCGGATGATGTCGCGGTCCTTGAACGTGCCCGGTTCGCCTTCATCCGAATTGCAGACGATGTATTTCTGGCCGGTGAAGTTCTTCGGCATGAACGACCACTTGAGGCCCGTCGGGAAGCCGGCGCCGCCGCGGCCGCGCAGCGCGGACTTCTTCACTTCCGCGATCACCGCATCGGGCGTGAGCTTCTCGTTAACGATCTTCGCGATCGCCTGGTAGCCGCCGCGCGCCTTGTAGCCCTCGAGGCCCCAGTTGGTGCCGTCGAGGCCCTTCATGATGACGGCGTCGGGGCCGTAGTCGAGCATCTTGGTGTCAGACACCAGTTTCTCCCGGGAAAGTGGTGTCTGACACCAGTTTTTCGACGAGCGCGTCGATCTTCTCGTGCGACATGAAGCCACACATGCGCTTGTTGTTCACGATCAGCACCGGCGCGTCGCCGCAGGCGCCCATGCACTCGCCTTCCTTCACGGTGAAGCGGCCATCCGCGCTGGTTTCGTTGAATCCGTGCACGCCGCACTTGTGCATCAGGTGGTCGGCCGCTTCCAGGGAGCCGGAAAGCGCGCACGGCAGGTTGGTGCAGATGGTGACCTTGTACTTCCCCGTGGGCTTGAGGTTGTACATGTTGTAGAAGGTCGCGACCTCGTAGACCCAGACCGGCGGCATGCGCAGCACCGTGGCCACTTCCTCCATCACTTCATTCGTGAGGATGTGGTGCTGGTCCTGGGCGATGGCGAGCGCGCTCATCACTGCGGACTGGCGCTGCTCTGGCGGGTACTTGGCCGCCTCGCGCTCGATCTTCTGCAGGGATTCGGGGGAGAGGAGCGGCATCTATTCTCCCTTCCAGTAGTCGACACCGGCCGACATCTCGGTCAGGTGGCGCAGGCGCGAGGCGCCGCTGCCGCCGAAGGAGCCGATCTTGCCGGAATCGGGGTATTCGCAGACCTCGGCCGGCATCATGGTCGAGACCGAGATATACCCCAGCTCCGCATCGGAGTCGTTGATGATCTGGTGCGCCGTTTCGGGACCGCCCACGGGACAGCAGATGAAATCGCCGGCGCGCACCTTGCGGGTTTCGTTGCCGTAGCGCAGCAGGCCCGCGCCCTTCACGATGAAGAACATCTCCTCTTCGGCGCGGTGGCTGTGGAAGGGGCACGAGATCTTGCCGGGCGGCACCACGTCGTAGGAGTAGCCCAGGGCCTTCGCGCCGATCAGGGGACCGATGCGCGCGCAATCACTCTCGAACTTGCCGCCGACCGCGGAGGATTTCTCCAGCGAAAGCTGGTCGATATTGACGACGCGGGATGCGATCACGCTCACCGGTCGATCTCCCCGAACACGATGTCCATGGTGCCCATGATCGCGACCACGTCGGCGATCATGTGGCCGCGAGCCATCTCGTCCATCGCGGCGAGGTGCGGAAAACCCGGCGCGCGGATCTTGAGCCGCCACGGCTTGTTGGCGCCGTCGCTCATGAGAAAGATGCCGAACTCCCCCTTCGGATGCTCCACCGCGGCATAGGCCTCGCCCGGGGGCACGTGCATGCCTTCGCTGAAGAGCTTGAAGTGATGGATCATCTCTTCCATGTTTTCCTTCATCTCCACGCGCGAGGGCGGCGCCACCTTGTGGTTGGCGGTGATGACGGGGCCGGAATTGGCGCGCAGCCAGGCAATGCACTGCTGGATGATGCGGTTGGACTCACGCATCTCGTGCACGCGGACCAGGTAGCGGTCGTAGCAATCGCCGTTGGTGCCGATGGGAATGTCGAAGTCGATCTGGTCGTAGGTCTCGTAGGGTTGCTTCTTGCGCAGGTCCCACGCGACGCCGGAGCCGCGAAGCATCGGGCCGGTGAAACCGAGGGCCTGCGCGCGTTCCGGGGTGACCACGCCGATGCCGACGGTGCGCTGCTTCCAGATGCGGTTGTCGGTGAGCAGCGTCTCGTAGTCGTCGACGTAGCCCGGGAAACGCCTGGTGAAATCCTCGACGAAATCGAGGAACGAGCCCTGGCGGTTTTCGTTGAGCGCCTTGACCTTGTCCGCGCTGCGCACCGTGGAAGGCGCGTACTGCGGCATCCTGTCCGGCAGGTCGCGATAGACGCCGCCCGGACGGTAGTAGGCGGCGTGCATGCGCGCACCCGAGACCGCCTCGTACATGTCCATCAGGTCCTCGCGCTCGCGGAAGGCGTAGAGGAAAACCGTCATGGCGCCGACGTCGAGCGCGTGGGAGCCGATCCACATCAGGTGATTCAATATCCGCGTGATTTCGTCGAACATCACGCGGATGTATTGCGCGCGCAACGGCACGTCGACACCGATGAGCTTCTCGATCGCCATCACGTAGGCGTGTTCGTTGGCCATCATCGACACGTAGTCGAGGCGGTCCATGTAGGGCACGCTCTGGATGTAGGTGCGCGTCTCGGCGAGTTTCTCGGTGGCGCGGTGCAGCAGGCCGATATGCGGGTCGGCGCGCTGGATGACTTCTCCGTCCAGCTCCAGCACCAGGCGCAGCACGCCGTGGGCCGCCGGGTGCTGCGGGCCGAAGTTCATCGTGTAATTGCGGATCTCGGGCATCTACTTCTTTCCCGATTCACCGTACGCGTCTTCGCGCACGACGCGCGGAACGATCTCGCGCGGCTCGATGCTGACGGGCTCGTACACGACCCGTTTCTGTTCCTTGTCGTAGCGCATCTCGACGTAGCCGTGGACCGGGAAGTCCTTCCGGAACGGGTGGCCAACGAAGCCGTAGTCGGTGAGGATGCGGCGCAGGTCCGGGTGGCCCTTGAAGACGATGCCGTAGAGGTCGAACGCCTCGCGCTCGTACCAGTTCGCGACCGGCCACACGTTGATGACCGTCTCCATTGCGGGGAAGTCTTCCGAGGCGCAGAAGACCCGCAGGCGCACGCGCGTGTTGTGCTCGATCGACAACAGGTTGTAGACCACGGCGTAACGCGCGCCTTCCCAGCCGTGGTAGCCCTGGTAGTCAATGCCGATGAGGTCCAGCAGGATGGTGAACTGCAGCGCGGCCTCGTCACGCAACGCGATGCCGACGTCCACCAGGTCGCCCGGGTGCGCCTCGATCGTCAGCTGGCAGCGATCCACGGACTGCGCCTTGAGGCGTGATCCGAGTGCGGTGGCGATGGCGGCCTGCAACTCTTCCAGGGTCATGGGGCTTCAGCGTCTCGCGATGGTGTTGGTGCGCCTGATCTGGTTCTGCAGCTGCATGAGGCCGTAGAGCAGCGCTTCGGCCGTCGGCGGGCAGCCCGGCACGTAGATGTTGACCGGCACGATGCGGTCGCAGCCGCGCACCACCGAATACGAGTAGTGGTAGTAGCCGCCGCCGTTGGCGCAGGAGCCCATCGAGAGCACCCAGCGCGGCTCGGCCATCTGGTCGTAGACCTTGCGCAGGGCTGGCGCCATCTTGTTGCACAACGTGCCGGCGACGATCATCAGGTCCGACTGGCGCGGGCTGGGGCGAAACACGATGCCGAAACGGTCGAGGTCATAACGCGAGGCGCCGGCGTGCATCATCTCGACCGCGCAGCACGCCAGGCCGAAGGTCATGGGCCAGAGCGAACCGGTGCGCGCCCAGTTGAGCACGTTGTCCACCTGCGTGACGACGAAGCCCTGCTGGCTCACGCCTTCCTTCACTCCCACTCGAGAGCTCCTTTTTTCCACTCGTAGATGAAGCCCACGACGAGGATGCCGAGGAAAATCATCATCGCGATGAAGCCGAACCAGCCGAGGTCCTGCAGCACCACGGCCCACGGGAAAAGGAAGGCGATTTCGAGGTCGAACAGGATGAAGAGGATCGCAACCAGGTAGTAGCGCACGTCGAACTTCATGCGCGCGTCCTCGAAGGCCTCGAAGCCACACTCGTAGGGAGAGAGCTTCTCGCTATCCGGCTGGTGCGCGCCCGAAAGGCGCGACAGCCCGCCGCTGGCGACAATGGCTCCTACGCCCACGGCGGTGCCGATGGCGAGGAACAGCAGGATAGGCAGGTAACTCTCGAGCAATTGCTGGGATCCCAGCTGGATCAGAAAATGGTGCCGTCGAAGAGACTCGAACTCTTACGCCTTTCGGCACTGCCCCCTCAAGACAGCGTGTCTACCAATTCCACCACGACGGCATTTTGCAACAAGGGTTGTTACGTGACGCTTACTTCGGAATCTCCGTGGATTTCTCCGCAGGGGCCGCCGGCGCCGGTGCCGAGGAAGCAGGCGCCGCCGGTTTTGCATCGGTCTTGCCGGCGGGGACCGCCAGCGTATCGGTCACGCCGCCGGACTTCGACGGTGCGCCAAGGTACGTGAGCCCGAGGCTCGTCACGAAGAACATCGCCGCGAGGACGGCGGTGGTCTTCGAGAGGAAATTGGAGGCGCCCGCGGAGCCGAAGAGGCTGCCGGCCGAGCCGCTGCCGAAGGCGGCGCCCATGTCGGCGCCCTTGCCGTGCTGCAGCAGCACGAGCACGACGATGCCGACGGCGGCGACGATGTGTAGGACCAGAACTAGCGAATGCATCAGCTTTACCTTTATCGAGCCGCGGCGTCGGCTGCGCGCCAGATCGCCACGAATTCTTCCGCTACCAGCGAAGCCCCGCCGATGAGACCGCCATCGACGTCCGGCATCGCGAACAACTCCGCCGCGTTGGCCGCCTTGACGCTGCCCCCATACAGGATGGGCAACCGGCCTGCCACTTCCTTGTCCTGCGCCGCGATGCGACCGCGGAGGAACGCATGGGCTTCCTGCGCCTGCGCGGAAGTTGCCGTCTTGCCGGTGCCGATCGCCCAGACCGGTTCGTACGCCACGATTCCGCCTTCCAGTTCCGCCACGCCCAGCTTCAGCACGGCATCAACCTGCCTCGCAAGCACCGCTTCCGTGCGGCCCTGCTCACGCTCTTCCAGGGTCTCACCCACGCAGAACACCGGCGTGAGCCTGGCGCGGCGCGCGGCGGAATATTTTTCCACCACGATGCCGTCGGTATCGCCGAAAACGCTGCGGCGCTCCGAGTGCCCCACAATCGCGTAACGGGCTCCGAATTCGGCCACCATCACCGCGGAAACATCGCCGGTGTAGGCGCCCTTGTCGAAACGGCTCACGTCCTGCGCGCCCCATCCGATTCCAGACCCTTCGAGCAACTGCCTGGCCTGCGCCAGATAGGGGCTCGGCACGCAAACAGCACATGCCACGGGGCTTTGCCGGGGGATCTCACGCGTAAGCAACTGAAGGAGCGCCTCGTTGGATACAAGGCCTCCGTTGAGCTTCCAGTTACCGACGACGACTTTGGACCGCATGTGGAACCCTTGAAACCCTGCGATTTTAGCGCAAAATGGGGTGGCGACTCAATTTGGGGCACGAAATGGCCTGGTTCCAGTCTGAATTGCTCGAGCCCAACAAACTGCTCGACTGCTCGACTGCTCGACTGCTCGACTGCTTGAAGCTTGAAGCGCAAATCGCAATCAGGGCGCATGGATGGCCCTGCCATTGCGGCGACCGCAATCCGCAACTGGGGTGTGGTGCAGTCGCGGCTCGCTCCGATCATCGGTGAGGACGGGTTTCGCGCGCTCTTCGCCCGCAGCCTTCACCGCGCCCGAATCGAACATTCGTGGCTTGCCTGCGAGGCGGTCCAGGCGGACAACCCGTTCTCGATGCTGAAAGCGAGCCTCGAATCCCAGACGACTGAGCGCGCCGCGGAGGGCAGCCACGCGCTCATGGCTCATTTCATAGAACTGCTGAGCGCGCTTATCGGCGAAGAGTTGACTGGTCGCCTGATGGGCACGGCCTGAAACCGACGGCCAGAACGGACGAACCCGAGGATCGATCGATGCAAAAAAAAGTTCCCATTCATCTCCTCAAGACCGGGGTGCCCGGGTTGGATACGATCCTCGGTGGCGGACTGCCGGAGTTCTCCTTCAATCTGCTCGCCGGCACTCCGGGATCGGGCAAGACCACGCTCGCGCACCAGATCATGTTCTCCGCGGCGAATGCGGGCCGGCGCGCGCTCTATTTCACCGTGCTCGGCGAGCCGCCCTTGAAGATGCTGCGCTATCAGCAGCAGTTCGCGTTCTTCGATGCGGACAAGATCGGAAAATCGATTCGCTTCGTGAATCTCGCCTCCGAGCTTCTCAAGGGCGATTTGAGCAAGGTGCTGAAGACGATCCTGAAGGAAGTCGAAGCCGACTCGCCGCGCCTGGTGTTCGTCGACTCGTTTCGCTCGATCATGCTGGCGACCAAGGGGCATCCGAAGGGAGAAAACGAGCTGCAGCACTTCGTCCAGGAGCTCGGCATGCACCTCACGAGCTGGGAGGCGACCACGTTCCTGGTGGGGGAATACGACGAGGCCGACCAGAGCAACCCGATATTCACCGTGGCGGACGGACTGATATGGCTCACGCAGGACACCTATCAGGGTTCGATGGTCCGCAAGCTCGAGGTCAAGAAAATGCGGGGCCTGGCGACGCTCCCGGGCCAGCACACCGTTCGCATCACTGAAGAGGGCGTGCGGGCGTTTCCGCGGGCGATCCTGGCAGCACCGGCGCAAATGGCGAAAGTGCCGCCGCCTCGCGCGGTCTTGAAACGCATCAGCATGGGCGTGGCGCGCCTCGACGACATGCTGGGTGGGGGCTTGCCCAGGGGATATTCGCTGCTGGTCGCGGGTCCCTCGGGTTCCGGCAAGACGATCATGGCCACGGAATTCCTGGCCGAAGGGGTCCGCCGGGGCGAAAACGGCGTCATCGCGGCATTCGAGAAGAGTCCCGGCCTCGGGCTGAGCATGGGCCTCAGCCGCATGGTGAGCGCCGGGAAACTGGCCATCGTCAGCACCCGCGCGCTCGACCTGTCAATCGATGCAACCCTGTACGAGATCGCCGAGGCCGTTCATCGCCTGAAGGCGAAGCGTGTCGTGATCGATTCCCTGTCCGGCTTCGAGCTGGCGCTGGCGCCGACCTATCGGGAGGATTTTCGCGACTCGATGTATCGCATGATCTCGGTGCTGACGGGCCTGGGCGTTTCGGTCCTCGCGACTTCGGAGCTCGAGGATCGCTATACCGACCTGCGGTTCAGCGCACACGGCACCGCGTTCCTGACCGACGCGATCATCCTGCAGCGCTACGTCCAGCTGGAAGACGAGTTGCGGCGCTGCATCGCCGTCGTGAAAGTGCGCAACAGCGATCACAGCAAGGAGCTGCGCGAGTTCAGGATCATCAAGGGCCGCCTCGTCATCAGCGACGCGATCAGGGGCTACGAAGGTCTGCTCGTCGGAAAGGCAACGCTCACCCAAGATACGCCTGCAGGGAAGCATGACGCACCGAAAAGGCGGTAACGCGCTGTCCGGCGAGGAAGTTTCCCAGCTCCGTGCCGAAGCGGCGCGGGACCGCGAAGAAATCGCGTTACTTCGGGAAGAAGCTACGCGCGCGAAGGAGGCCGCTGTGGGCGCGAATTCGGAGCCTGCCGTTCGCATGGCTATGCTGCGCGAAGCGAACGAGAAGCTGGTGCTCGCCACGATTCGTGCCCAGGCCGCGACCGAAGCGGCCGAAAACGCGAGTCGGCAGAAAGAGCAATTCCTTGCCATGCTGGCCCACGAACTGCGCAATCCTCTGGCGCCGATCGCCAACGCACTCGCGATCATGCGCCGCGGCACCTCCGCGAATCCGACCCTGACCTGGGTGCACGACATCATTAAGCGGCAAGTCGATCACCTGACTCGACTCCTCGACGAGCTGCTCGAAGCATCGCGCCTCACCACCGGCAAGGTCATACTGAAAAAGCTGCCGACCGATATCTCCGAGGCCATGCGCCTGGCGATCGAAGCCTCCCAGCCGCTGGTTCGCGGCCGTGGCCAACGCCTGAGCGTCACTTACCCGCCACAACGCCTGGTGGTGGACGGCGATCCCACCCGGCTGGTGCAGATATTCAGCAACCTGCTTCACAACGCGGCCAAGTACACGCCGGAAGGAGGCTCCATCCACTTTTCCGCGAAACGGCAGGCGGACACCGTGGTGGTGCTCGTGAGCGACAACGGCTGCGGAATCGCAGCGCAGGTGTTGCCGCACATTTTCGACCTGTTTACGCAGGAGGGCCGCTCGCTCGACCATGCGCAGGGCGGGCTCGGCATCGGCTTGACGGTTGTGCGCAGCCTCGTCGAGCTTCACGGCGGCACCGTGGAGGCGACCAGTCGCGGCCTCGGCCAGGGCAGCGATTTCTCGGTCGCGATCCCGCTGATGCAGAACCCACCACTCGAAATTCCTGCGAACAGCGGGATGAAACTGGAAGCGCCCGGAATCTCCCTTCGCATCGCGCTCATAGACGATAACGTCGACGCGAACGACAGCCTTTGCGCGGTGCTTGAGGTCATGGGCCACGAGGTTTCCACCGCTTTCGACGGCAACGCCGGATTCGAGCTGATCCGCGATACCCACCCACAGCTCGTCGTATGCGATATCGGGCTGCCCGGAATGGACGGCTACCAGATCATCGCGCGACTGCGCGAGACGGCGAAGGGCCCGATGCCGTTCATGATCGCGCTGACCGGGTATGGGCAGCCGGAGGATCGGGCGAGAGGTTTGGCGGCTGGCTTCGACCACCATTTGACGAAGCCGGTCGATGTCGAGGAACTGCTGCGGCTGATTGCCGTGCTGGGCGAGCGCCTGCGGGCGAGCCCTACGCCGCCGCCGGCTCCACGGTAGCCTTCACCACACCCGCGATCGCGTCGGCCAGCTTCTGGACGTTGGCGCGATCCTCGCCCTCGACCATGACCCGGACCACGGGCTCGGTGCCCGAGGGCCGCAGCAGCACCCTGCCCCTGCCCGCCAGCTCGGCCTCAGCTTTCGAAACAGCTTCCCGGATGGGCGCGGCCTGCAAGTCGGGCATGCCCTTGAGCTTCACGTTCACCAGCACCTGGGGCAGCAAGGTAAGTTCACGGGTGTACTCCTTGAGGCTCTTCCCGGTGCCTGCCACCGCGGCCAGCACCTGCAGCGCGGAGATGATGGCGTCGCCAGTGGAATGGCAGTCGAGGCACAGCAGGTGCCCGGAATTCTCCCCGCCACATTCCCAGCCACGCTCGAGGAGCATCTCGAGCACATAGCGGTCGCCCACCTTGGCACGCGCGAAGTCGATGCCCATTTCCTTCAGCCGCTTCTCAAGCGCGAAGTTGGTCATGAGTGTTCCGACTACGCCGCCGCGCAGGCGCCCTTCCCCGTGGCGGTGCTTCACAATCGCGTAGAGCAGCTGGTCGCCGTCGAAGAGGGTGCCGTCGCGGTCCGCCATCACCAGGCGATCGCCGTCGCCATCGAAGGCCACGCCAAAATCCGCCTTGTGTTCCACAACCGCGCGGGCCAGCGCCTGGGGTGCCGTGGCGCCAACCCCGTCGTTGATGTTGGTGCCGTTGGGCGAGCTGCCGATGGCGACCACTTCCGCGCCGAGCTCCTGGAACACGCGGATGCCGACGCGATAGTTGGCGCCGTGGGCGCAATCAACCACGAGCTTGGTGCCGCGCAGCGTGAGCCGCTTGGGAAACGTGACCTTGCAGAACTCGAGGTAGCGGCCCTCCGCGTCATGCAGGCGCTCCGCCTTGCCAAGCGCCGCCGAGGAAGCGGGAAGCGTCATCGGGACGTCAAGCAGCGATTCGATTTCGCTTTCCACCGCGTCGGGCAGCTTCATGCCGTCGGCGGAGAAGAACTTGATGCCGTTGTCCTCGAAGGCATTGTGCGAGGCGGAGATCATCACGCCCGCGGACAAGCGCAGCGCGCGCGTGAGGAACGCCACTGCCGGCGTGGGCGTCGGGCCCACCAGCAACGTGTCCACTCCCGCGGCGGAGAGCCCGGACTCCAGCGCCGACTCCAGCATGTAGCCGGAGATGCGCGTGTCCTTGCCGATGAGCACGACGGGGCGGTCGCGATGCGGCGGCGCCACGTCGGCGCGCGAGAGGACCTTGCCCGCGCAGTAGCCCAGCTTCAGGATGAAATCGGGGGTGATCGGCGGCTGGCCGACACGGCCGCGGATGCCATCGGTGCCGAAGTATTTGCGGCTCATTGCGGGTTCTCCGGCAGTTTCAACGCCGCCCAGATGCGCAACGCATCGACGGTCTCCTTCACATCGTGGACACGCACGAGGCGCGCACCATTCTGCACCGCGAGCAACGCAGCGGCAACGCTTCCCGACACCCGCTGCGCGACCGCTCGCCCGGTGAGCTCGCCGATCATTCGCTTGCGCGAGAGGCCGGCCATGAGAGGGTAGCCCAGCTTCGCCAGCGCCGGCAGCGCGCGGAACAACGCCACGTTGTGGTCGAGGTTCTTGCCGAAGCCGAAGCCCGGGTCGAGCGCGATGCGGGCCCGATCAACACCCGCCGCTTCAAGTGCGCGCGCGCGTTCGAGGAGGAAGTCACGCACTTCGGCCACCACGTCGCCGTATCGCGGATCCGCCTGCATGGTGCCGGGCGTGCCCTGCATGTGCATTGCGATCACGGCGATTTTCGAGCGCGCCACCACCTCGATCGCACCGGGCGCGCGGAATGCGTTCACGTCGTTGACGACGGCGCATCCGGCTTCGATCGCGGCGCGCATCACCTGCGGCTTCATCGTATCAACCGAAACCGCGACGCCCTTTGCCACCAGCGCTTCGATCACCGGCAGCACGCGCTTCATTTCCTCGTCCGCTTCCACCGCTTCGGCGCCGGGTCGAGTCGACTCGCCGCCGATGTCGACCAGGTGCGCGCCCTCCTCATGCAGGCGCAGCCCGTGCTCGACCGCGCGCGCGGTATCGGCGTGCTCACCGCCATCGGAGAAGGAATTCGGCGTGACGTTCAGGATGCCTATGACCCAAGGAAAAGGGGTGGCTTGCGGCCACCCCTTCCAGGACTGCGTTTCGCCCAGCGCGCTCAGGCGCTTTCCGCGGGCGAGGGGGTCGTCTCAGCCGGGCGGTTGCTACCCCCGTCGGACGGCGGCGTGGCCGGCTGCTTGGCGGCCACCGGTTTCGGCGGACGCGGCGGGCGGCCCTGCATGATGTCCTCGATCTGGTGGGCATCGATCGTCTCCCACTCGAGCAGCGCCTTGGTCATGGCCTCGACCTTTTCGCGGTTCTCCTCCAGCAGGCGGCGGGCCAGCGCGTATTGCATGTCGATGATGTTGCGGACTTCCTTGTCCACGGCCTTCATCGTCTCTTCCGACATGTTCTGGTGCGTCGTGACCTGGCGGCCGAGAAACACTTCGCCCTCGTTCTCGCCGTAGACCATCGGGCCAAGCGCATCGGTCATGCCCCACTCGGTGACCATGCGGCGCGCCATCTCGGTCGCGCGCTTGAAGTCGTTCGAGGCGCCGGTTGTCATCTGGTTCATGAAGAGCTCTTCCGCGATGCGGCCACCGAAGAGCACGGCGATGTTGTTCAGCAGGTAATTGCGGTCGTAGCTGTAGCGATCCTCGACCGGCAGCTGCATGGTCACGCCCAGGGCGCGACCACGCGGGATGATCGTGACCTTGTGCACCGGGTCCGTCTTGGGCAGCAGGCGCGCGACGATGGCGTGGCCGGACTCGTGGTACGCGGTGTTCCTGCGCTCCTCTTCCGGCATCACCAGCGAGCGGCGCTCGGCACCCATGATGACCTTGTCCTTGGCGCGTTCGAAGTCATCCATGTCCACCAGGCGCTTGGTGCCGCGCGCGGCAAACAGCGCCGCTTCGTTCACCAGGTTGGCGAGGTCCGCTCCCGAGAAGCCGGGGGTGCCGCGCGCGATGATCGACGCATCGACGTCCGGGGCGATCGGCACCTTGCGCATGTGCACCAGCAGGATCTGCTCGCGGCCACGGATGTCCGGCAGCGGCACCACGACCTGGCGGTCGAAGCGGCCCGGGCGCAGCAGCGCGGGATCGAGGACGTCGGGGCGGTTGGTGGCGGCGATCACGATGACCCCGGAGACTCCTTCGAAGCCGTCCATCTCCACCAGCAGCTGGTTGAGGGTCTGTTCGCGCTCGTCGTTGCCGCCGCCGAGGCCGGCGCCACGCTGGCGGCCGACCGCGTCGATCTCGTCGATGAACACGATGCAGGGGGCGTTTTTCTTCGCCTGCTCGAACATGTCGCGCACGCGGGCTGCGCCTACGCCGACGAACATCTCGACGAAGTCGGAACCGGAGATGGAGAAGAACGGCACCTTTGCTTCACCCGCGATGGCGCGCGCGAGCAGCGTCTTGCCGGTACCCGGCGAGCCCACCATCAGCACGCCGCGCGGGATGCGTCCGCCGAGCTTCTGGAACTTGGACGGGTCGCGCAGGAAGTCGACGAGCTCGGCGACTTCTTCCTTGGCTTCATCCACGCCCGCGACGTCCGCGAACGTGACCTGGTTCTGGTTCTCGTCGAGCATGCGCGCGCGGCTCTTGCCGAACGAAAACGCGCCGCCGCGGCCACCGCCCTGCATCTGGCGCATGAAGAAGATCCACACGCCGATCAGCAGCAGCATCGGAAACCACGAGACGAAGATGTTCATGAGGAGCGAAGGCTCCTCTTCCGGCTTGG
>JBDSMR010000167.1:0-8509 GCA_039915735.1 Usitatibacter sp.
TTTTTCAACACAGAGGACACAGAGGAAAAAGCGAGGACACAGAGTAAGGAAAAAGTTGATTGTCGTTTGAGGTGCTGCTGGCGAGAACTCGAATCAAGATCATTTTTTTCTTTACCCTGTGTCCTCCGCTTTTCCTCTGTGTCCTCTGTGTTCGAAATTCACCGCTCGAGGTTCACGCGATCTCACCCGGCTGCGCGAGCGGGCCGCTGCACCGAGACGATCTCGAACCCCGCCAGCGACCAGCCGCTGCCTTTCTCGCGCACTCGGTTGAAGCGGAAGGCGTACTCGCCGTCATCCAGCGTCGATTCGAGCCGCAAGCGGTCGCGCAGCAACGAATCTGGAATCAGGAATCCGTCATGGGCGCCGGAAGATTCCTTGCCGGGCACAAACACCAGCACCTCCTGCACCATGCCCTGGTTGCGCCCCGCATCACGCCGGACCGGCAACAGCTGGCCCGACGCCGTGATCAGCCATGCACCCAGCGTCACGCGATCGGCGACGCCGTCGTGCAGCCGGCGCATCACGCGGCAGATGAGCAGCGGGCCCGCATTGACGAGCCGGATGCCGATCACGGACCCGATGTCGATGCCGCGGCAATCGGCGCCGTTTCCCTCGAGGCCGAAGCCGTTTTCGCTGCGGTCGCTCAGCAGCAGCGCGCGCGTCGGGCGAGCGGGCGCAGAAGCGCCGTAGCCCTTTGCGGTGATCTCCGGGATGCCGACCAGCACCTCCACGATCGCTTCCGCCGGCACGCGCATCTCCCGCGGCTTGATGTCTTTCTCGCCGTGCGCCAGGCTGCGGCGCAGCACGTCGAGCACCGCGACGTACTCCGCGACGGGCAGCGCGGCGGCGATGCCCCAGCCGCGCTCGAGCCTCCCGGCATGGAAATCCGCGACGATCGTGCGCAGCGCTTCCTCGAACGGCGCGACCGGAAGATAAAGGGCGGCCAGCCCATCGGGTCGGGGTCCCTGGCGCAGCCCGCTCTCGGAATCGAGGTCGGCGCGCAGTGCACGCTTCCCCCCCGGTTCACTGGTGGGACGGAAAAGCGCGCGCCAGTTCCAGATCCAGATATCCAGTATCTCGACCTGGCGCAGGGTGAGCGCGCCATTGGCGAAACGCGCCAGCAGCAGCGCACGGAAGTAGAGCTCCTGCGGCGCGACTGCCAGCAGGTTTCCCTGCACGCTCATGACGACTTTCGCGCTCGCGCAGTCGAGCGTGTTTGCCAGCGCCATCAAGGAATGCAGCTCGCGGTAGTCGCGCTTGGCGACGTGGCCGTTGGACAGCTCGCTCTTCATGCCGCTGCCGATGTGCGTCAGGCTGCGGGCGATCACCTGGACGATGCTGTCGTCGGCGGCCTGCATGCGCTTCGTCGCCACGACTACGAGTTTGCGGCCCAGCGCGCCGAGCATCTGGTTGCTGGTGTGTGTCCATTCGGCCAGCTCGCGGTCCTTCTCGGTCCACTCCAGGTAGATTCCCACCAGGTGCTTGCGGATCGGTAGCGTCCGCGCCTTGAGCTCGTCGCTCAACGCCACGAATCGCTCGAGCGCGGTTGCCGGCGCAAGCGTCAGGACTGTCGCGCGCAACGAACGCACGCTGTCGTCGAACTCGCGGCGATATTGCGGGGGAGGGATGTCCTCGTAGTGGGGAATCTGCATCAGGCGCGGCGCCGCATCGCATTGTGGAACTCAGCTGCATGGACCTCGGCGGTGAGGTCCCACGATGCCTGGATCCAGTTGGGCGTATCCGGCCACGGACCATAGTTGCTCGAGGGCGTCTCGGGCATGCCGCCGAACATCGGCTCGGTGGGCGCAAGCGCACGGCCAAGCCGGGCGACTTCCGGCCAGGCGGCGCTCGCCCGGTGGAAGTGCCGGAAGGCGTGAGCGATGCCACAGTAGTTCTCGGCATCGCGCGCGAGGAATGCGATCTCCAGCCGCGCGAGCCAGGGCTCCTCGCGCACCGGATGCAGCGCGATCGCCAGGTCGAGCAACTCCGCCGCCTGCGAGTGCTGCGATTCGTCGAAGTAGAGCCGGGCGGCGCGAATCACGCGTTCTGTCTCGGCGAGGTCATCGCCACAATAGGCGGCACCGGTAAAACGTGCCGCTATGTAGTCGTCGCGAATCGCTCGCGCGGCGGCGCTGGGCTCGGGGAGGGGGCTGCCGGTCGGCGAGGTGCTCATCGCAGCAATGTGCCCCGCGCCATCACCGCAGTCTGTTCGGCAACGTACTTCCCCGAAATCCCCAAGGCGCCGTGGCTGGGACGGCGGTGAGCAAATCGGCGTTGACGCTGCCACGCTCCTGCCGTGGGAAAAACACCTGCCGTCCGCAACGTGCGCTGCCGAACATCGCCCGCGGCGACAACGCGGTAAGGTAACGCACCGAAGGCTGATAGCTACGATCCCGCGGGTGGCGTGAGATGTCCGATGACAATGCAGTGACCCTGGCGGCCGCGAACGACCGTTTGCGTGTCCTCTCATCGCGAGTCATCAGTATCCAGGAAGAGGAGCGCCGCCACATCTCGCGCGAGCTCCACGACGACGTCGGCCAGTCGCTCACCGCCCTCAAGATGGGGTTGCACCGCCTGGGGCCCCTGGCGGGTGCGGATGCGCAATCGCTACTCGCCGAGTGCCTTTCCATGGCGGGCTCGACCCTCGAGCGCGTGCGCCAACTCGCGCATGACATGCGCCCGCCGCAGCTCGACCTGCTGGGGCTGGAGGAGGCGATGTGCTGGCTGGTCGATGGGCAGCGCGCCGCCACCGGCCTCGATATCAAGAGCCATTTCAACGGATTGCTGCACCGCCGTTTCTCGCCCGAAATCGAGATCGCCTGCTATCGCATCACGCAGGAAGCGCTCAGCAACGCCACGCGCCATGCGCATGCAAACAGCATCCTGGTGACGCTCGAGGCGGGCCGCACGCGGTTGCGGCTTACCGTGCGAGACGACGGCCGCGGCTTCGATCCAAAGGCAGTCGCCCGGCGGGCGCGGGGCACCGGAAGCCTCGGCCTCATCAGCATGGAGGAACGGGCGGCGCTTGCCGACGGTGTCCTCGAGTTGCGCAGCAATGAGGGCGATGGGGCGATGGTGCGCGTGACCTTCACGTTGTCGCCGCCGCAGGAATGATCCGCGTGCTCCTCGCCGACGACCACGCGCTGGTGCGCGCCGGCGTCCGCGTGCTGGTGGAATCCATCGAGGGCGTGAAGGTGGTGGCGGAGGCGAGCAACGGCCGCGAGGCAGTGGCCCTCGCCCTGGAGCACAAGCCCGATGTGGCGGTGATGGACATCACCATGAGCGAGCTCAACGGCATCGAGGCGGGCGTGCAGATTCGCGCCGCGAACGCCGCCACGCGCGTGCTCATCCTGTCGATGCATACCTCCGAGGAGTTCGTGCGCCGCGCCATGGGCGCGGGCCTGAACGGCTACCTGGTGAAGGACTCCGCGCCGCTCGAGCTCAAGCTCGCGATCGAGGCGGTGACGCGCGGCGAAACCTATCTCAGTCCACGCATCGCGCGACACCTGGTTTCGGGCCTGGGCCACGCGGGGAAGCGGGCGAGCGAAGCGCCGCTCGATGCGCTCACGCCGCGCCAGCGCGAGATCCTGCAGATGATCGCCGAGGGTGAGTCGACCAAGCAGATTGCCTTCACTCTGAAGCTCAGCGTGAAGACGGTGGAAACGCATCGTGCGTCACTGATGGAGCGGCTCGACATCCACGACCTTGCGGGCCTCGTGATCTATGCCGTGCGGCACAAGCTGGTGAGTGTGGACCTGGCTTGACTGAAGAATTACAGCCACAGCTAAATCAGAACACGGAAGACACGGAATTCCGTGTCTTCCGTGTTTCGCTTTTAGCTGTAGTTACTTCGCCTGCCACCAGCGCAACAGCGCGTCGAGCCGCCAGAACGAAACCAGCTGCCGATACCCGAGGTTCTCGACCATCGCCGCGATCGCCAGGCGCGCCGCCTGTCCCCAGCGCGGATAGAGCCGGAATGACATCTCCTCCAGCAGCAACGCGCTCATGGAAACCATGAAGCCGAGGGAGAAGGCGAGCGCGAGAAAGCCCACATACGCCATGCCCGGCAGGAGTCCCAGCAGGAACATCACGGTCATCATCACGTAGGCGCCGATCTCCACCGCGGGCCCGAAACATTCGAACACCGTGAAGAACGGATAAGCCAGGCGTCCGGCGGAGCCGCGCAGCCCACGCAGCTCACGGTTTCTCTCCAGGCTCTGCGCCAAGGCCACCTGCCAACGCATGCGTTGCTCGCGCAGCTTGCCGAGCGAGGGCGCGGCGGCGACGCGGCAGATGGGCTCCGGCACTACATGGATGCGATAACGCTCACGTCGGGAGCGCAACACTCGATGCAGGCGCGTGATGAGCTCCATGTCTTCCCCGATCACGTCGCTGCGGAACCCCGCCGCATCGACGACGGAGTCCTTGCGGAAGAGGATCGCGGCGTTGGTGAAGCCCAGCGATGCATTGAGCCGCGCCCAGCCCAGGCGGCCGAAGAGCGGCTCGCGCAGGTGCTCGACCACCTGCAGGCGCGCCAGGAGCGAGGCGGGCAGCTCATGCGCGGCGGAGGGATCGTCGATCTCCGAGGCATCGGCCACGCGCGCGGTGCAACCGGTGGCGATGGTGTACGGATCGTCCAGGAAGGGCTCCACCAGCAGGCGCAGGCCGTCGCGGCGCAGGAACCAACGCGCGCCCAGCGCGATGAAGAGCGGATAACGCGACGCATTGATGCCGACGTTGATGGAGTCCGCCGTGCCGCCGCGCTCCTTGTCGACCACGCGCAGGTTGGCGTGCAGGCGCGAGTGATAAATCGTGCGCACGGCCTTGGCGGGAATGCGGCGCCAGTACACCTCGGGGAATGACTCCAGCTTGAACGCGGCGGTGAGTAACTCAAGTGTGTTGTCGCGCGATCCGTCGTTGACCACCACGACCTCGAATTCCGGGTAATACATCTGCAGGGCGGTGTTGACGCGCTCCACGATCGTGTCCGCGCAATCGCGCGCGGCGATGACGATTGTCACCGGCGGCACCATGTCCGGGTGAAGCGGCGGCAGGTTCTCCAGCGGCATGAGCGTGAAGCGGCGGCGTAGCGCGGGCCACGCCAGCAGGTTCAGCACCAGGTAGGCGCCGTTCAGCAGCACGATGTAGGCGAGGAATGCCCAGGCGACGATGGCAACGGGCAGGCTCACGACCAGCGCCTTTCCGCGAGTGCCTGGCCCAGCATGTCGGCGGCGAAAGCGTCGCGCGCATTTTCGCGCAGCGTCTCCAGCTCGAAGGGCTCCAGCCCCTTCAGGCGAATCAGGCTTTGCGCGGCGTGATAGCGCACCCACCAGATCGGGTCGCGCAGCAGGTGCAGCAACGTGGGCAACTCGTCGCGGCCGCCGACGCGCCCGAGCGCGCGCGCCGCCGCCATGCGCACGCGCCACTCCGCATGGTCGGCCGATCCATGGGCCCAGGGCAGGTCGGCGGGATCCTCGATGTACGCGAGCGCGGCCATCAGCACGTCGGAATCGGTGCTCGAGCCGAGCCAGCCGCGCACGATCCCCGAGATCTTCTCGCCCTGGCCGAAGCGCGCGAGCTTGATCACGCGATCGAGGCCCGGACGCGGACGGCGGAAGAGCATCGTTACCAGCGCCGGCGTGACGGTGGCTGGCCCGAGCTCATGAAAGATGGTGCCGATGCGCGCGAGCGGCCAGTCGCCGCGCGCGGGAATGGATGGCAGCAGCACCTCGAGCGCGTGGCTGGGATCGATGCTCAGCAGGGCCCGCGCGGCCGCGAACGAAATCACCGGGTCCGATTGCTTCGACAGTTCGGACAGGCGGTCCCATGCACCGCGTTCGCGCAGGTGGCCCACGGCGGTGATGGCTGCGAGCCGCTGCCGCATCGAAATGCTGCGCAACATGGCGCGCGCCCGGCGGTCGATGCCGTTGCGGGTGAGGAGTTTTTCCAGGCGGGAAGCGGCGGCGCCTTCGGAGGATTCGCGCAGTCGGTTCCAGGCTTCGAGGAAACGTGGCAGCTCGCGCAGCCCGATCGATGGCAGCGCCAGGTTCTCCGGCTCTTCGGCCACTTGCTGCAGCGCGCCGCGCCATCGCATTTCGAGGGCCGCGGTGCGCTGCTTGCGAGAGCGTCGCAGCGCGCCAAGCCCCGCGATCACCACAAGCAGCAGCAGGCCCACCGCGAATGCGACGGCGGAAACCGTCAACGCGAAGGCAGTGGGGGAGTCTGCGAAGAAGAGGGGACGCACTCGGCCGCGGACGTGGGGCGCCGCGGCCCGGGCGCCTTATTGCCGGACGAGTTTCTTGTTCACGACCTTCACGGCATCACCCACCTTGTAGGCCGTGGGGTTGGCGTAGCTGAAGGAACGGTCGGAGCCGTTCTCCATGCGCACCACGACCTGGTAGGTGGTCTTGGTCTTGTTGTTCTTCTCGATCTCGTTGCCCGCGTAGGCGCCGGCGCCGGCGCCGACCACCGTCGCCGCTGTGTTGCCGCGTCCGCTGCCAACCTGGTGGCCGAGCACGCCGCCGATGACGCCACCGGCCACGAGGCCGACGCCACTGCCTTCGCCTTTCCTGGTGACGGTTTTCACGTCGGTGACCGTGCCGCAGTTGTCGCAGGCGGCAAAAGCCGGCGCCGCAGCGGTGAGGAAGCAGGCCGCAGTGGCGGCAAGGATTGCGTTGATGGCTTTCATGTGATGGGTGCTCCAGGTTGCGGTATGAAAAAAATCATATCACGCGGCCTCGGCGTGGCCGGGGGTTGCCTGGGGAGCAACTGGGGGATTTCGCACCCCCGGGGCTCGTTTTCCCCGCTGCCGCCGCGCGCGGCCAAAGGCGACGATGGGTCATCGCGTCAACAACGACACCGCAACAAGGTGCTTCCACATGAGCCAGCCAATTCAAAGCTTCATCCGCACCCGCCGCCTCGCGGCACTGGTAACGATCGGCCTGCTCGCCTCCGGCTGCCAGGTGATCGCGCCCTCGCAGTGGGAAGACCGCGCGGTGTTGCCGGCGTTGCCCGTGACCTACCTTGAAGTGCCGAGGACGGAAATGGTTGCGATCTGCGCGGACCACTCCGGGCAGCGGCTGCTGGGATGCGCCAAGCGCGACTACGCGAAACGCACCTGCACCATCGTCACCGGCAGCAATCCCGACTTGGCGCTGCTGGACCACGAGCGCAAGCATTGCGCGGGCTACGACCACAATGCCGCGCCGGTGCGTGTTGCTACCCTCGATGTGACGGCCGGCGAAACCGGCTCCTGACCGGGGACCTGCCGGAAGCAGGCCGCGGCCGGCTGAGTGGCTGGCAACGGGGTGATTCCAGCGCCGGTTTTTCAACACAGAGGACACAGAGGAAAAAGCGAGGACACGGGGTAAAGCCAACTGATGGTTGTGCGGCATGCTGCGGGCGAGAACTCGAACCGCAATCATTTTTGTTTTACCCCGTGTCCTCGCTTTTTCCTCTGTGTCCTCTGTGTTGAAAAAACCGCGCATCAACCTTTTCGCTGCCCGTGCAATCGACCCTCTTCGGGGCGGCGGCTCGGGTGAGCTGGGCGGTAATCCCCGTCCGCGCTCCTGGGACTACTCGCCCGTCGACTTGAGCTGCGGGAAAAGGATCACGTCGCGGATGCTGGGGCTGTCGGTGAACAGCATCACCAGCCGGTCGATGCCGATGCCTTCGCCCGCGGTGGGTGGCAGGCCGTACTCCAGCGCCCGGATGTAGTCGGCGTCGTAATACATCGCTTCCTCGTCGCCCGCGTCCTTGGCCTTCGCCTGCGCCTGGAAACGCGCCGCCTGGTCCTCCGGGTCGTTCAGTTCCGAGAAGCCGTTGGCGAGTTCGCGCCCGGTGATGAAGAGTTCGAAGCGGTCGGTGACGGCGGGGTTCTCATCGTTGGCCCGTGCCAGCGGCGAGACGTCCACGGGGTGCGCGATGATGAATGTCGGATCGATGAGTTTCTCTTCCGTCGTGGCTTCGAAGAGCTTCAATTGCAGCAGGCCCAGGCCATCGGTGGGGAACACCTCGATATCGAACGGCGCGAGCGCGACCTTCAGGTATTCGACCTTCGCCAGCTCGTGCAGGGGATAGCGCGGGTTGTATTTCGCGATCGCCTCGGCCATCGTCAGCCGGTCGAACTTCTTCCCCAGGTCCACGGGCGTGCCCTGGTAGGTGAGGCTGGTGGTGCCCAGGACCTTCTGCGCCAACTCGCGCAGCAGGGTTTCGGTGAGGTCCATCAGGTAGTGGTAGTCCTGGTAGGCCTCGTAGAACTCGATCATCGTGAACTCGGGGTTGTGACGCGTGCTGATTCCCTCGTTCCTGAAGTTGCGATTGATCTCGAACACCTTCTCCAGGCCGCCGACGGTGAGCTTCTTGAGGTAGAGCTCCGGGGCGATGCGCAGGAACATCTCCTGGTCGAGCGCGTTGTGGTGTGTCTTGAAGGGCCTGGCCGCGGCGCCGCCGGGGATCGAGTGCAGCATCGGCGTTTCCACCTCGAGGTAGCCGCGCGCGACGAAGAACT
>JBDSMR010000179.1:0-9479 GCA_039915735.1 Usitatibacter sp.
CGAGCGCATTCCGGTGGCCTGCCCCTAGGATTGCTGCAGCCGGGTGACGCCTTTCGGCGCCTTGGTGCCGTAGAGCAGCACCACCATCGGCTCGCCGTCTTCCTTCCATGAGGCGACGGAATCACGCAGGATTTCCACCAGAGTCTCGAACTGGTCCGGGTGCGTCTCGAGCAGTCCGTCGATGTGGTCGTAATAGATCACGTAGCCATCGGCTTCGACCCACTCGAGGTCGGTGAGGCATTCCTCGAGCGCGTCCCAGTTGTTGCCGAAATGCTTGGGGAAATGCAGCGCCGTGGCCGCCGCATTCATCAACTGCTCCTTGCGGTTGATGTTCTTGCCCTCGATGTGGAAACACGCGAAGCCCGCGCCCTTGGCCGCCTTCTGCAGCGCCTTGGGGTCGACATGGGCGGGCAGGAACCACACGCCTCCGCGGTTGCCTTCCAGCAGCGTCTCGATCGCCTCGAGGGACATCTCCGCGCTCCTATTCCTTGATGGTACGGAAGTGGCTGTAGTGGTCGTCGGTGTAGAAAAGCTCACCGCCCTGCCCCTTGATGATGCGCCTTGCGCCGCGGGTGCGCTCGCCTGGCGTCTTCACGGTGAATTCGCGATAGTAGCCGCGCTTCCGCTTCGGCAGCCGGCCCTCGCGATTGCCGAAGATCGAGTTGTCCTTCGCATACGGGTAGGGCCCGCCCTTGCGGATCAGGGCGAGGGTGGTCCGTGCTTCGTGCGGCAGCTGGTCGGCAAGCACTTCACCCGCCGGCGGCGCCGGCATCGGGCCGCGTTGGGCCGTCGCTGGATAAACGTACGCTGCGAGGCCCAATACGAGGGCCACGACCACGATGGCGATCTTCATGCGGCAACTCCCCTGGGCCGCTTGGCGGCGATTTTCTTCTCGAAGCGCGCGGCATCGATCACGTGCCTCTCGTGCGTGCCTTCGCTGATGGTGTCGACGCCGTCGTGGGCCGAGACCGCGAAACTCAGCTTGCGGCCTTCAACCGCGGTCAGGCGCGAGCGAATCTCGACTTGCAGCCCGGCGGGAGTGGCGGCCGTGTGCGAAACATTGACGTGGGTGCCGAGGCTTTGTTCGCCGGGCCAATCGAGGTGTGGCTTCACCAACTCGATGCATGCCCATTCGACCAGCGCCACCAGGTATCCGGTGGCAAGCACCGCCGGCATCATCTGGAAGTCCGGCGCCTCCTCAAAGACGCGCGGCACGGTCTTCGATGCGGGGACGCGGTAGCGGAACGTGCCCTCGAGGCCGGGCCGAAGCGTCTCCTTCAACGGACTCACTCCTTCGGGCGGTTGGGGCAGTTCGTCTTGATGCAGTCGGCGTAGAGGTGCAGCTGGTGGTCATGGATCTGGAAGCCACGCTCCTTGGCGACCTTCTGCTGGCGCTTCTCGATCTCGGAGTCGTAGAACTCCTCGACCTTGCCGCACTGCAGGCACACGAGGTGGTCATGGTGGCCGCCTTCGTTGAGTTCGTAGACCGCCTTGCCGCTTTCGAAATGGTGGCGCATCAGCAGGCCCGCCTGCTCGAACTGCGTGAGCACGCGATAAACCGTCGCCAGGCCAATGTCGGAATTCACGTCCAGCAGCTTGCGGTAGACGTCTTCTGCGGTCATGTGGCGCTCGCTGCTCTGCTGGAAAAGCTCGAGCACCTTGAGCCGCGGCATCGTGACCTTGAGGCCGGTTCCCTTCAATTCCCTGGAATCGCTCATCGTTGGCGCCTTCGTAAGTGCGTCGAAATGATACAGGGGGCGTTGATATAATGCCCGGCTAACGAACGTCCAGGCACCCCATGCGCATCCTTGCACCCGTCGTAACCTGCTTGCTCCTGACCGGCTGTGGCGCGATCTACAAGATCGACGTCCAGCAGGGCAACTACCTGACCCAGGACGCTGTGGACAAGCTCAAGGCCGGCATGAGCAAGGCGGAAGTGCGCCAGGTCCTGGGCACCCCGCTCCTGGTGGACACCTTCCACAGCAACCGCTGGGATTACTATTTCAGCAACAAGGAACGGTTCAAGGGAGAGGACCGCAAGCGCTTCTCGGTGCTGTTCGAGAACGAAAAGCTGGTCTCCTTCGCGGGAAGCAACCAGCCGCCGGCGCCCGCGCCCGTGGGCGGCCCGGTCCCGCCGCAGCTGCAGGCCCGCCAACCGGTGGCCCCGCCGCAAGGCGAGGAGAAACCGTCGGCGGCACCCAAGCCCCCGCCGCGCGCGAAGCCCGAAGTCCTCAACCGTTGAACCCGGTCCGCGTCGCCATCGCAGGGGCGGGGGGCCGCATGGGCCTGGCGCTCCTTGAGGCGGCATCAACCTCGGAGGGTATCGCCCTGGGCGGGGCGGTGGACCTCAAGTCCGGCGCCTGGGGTGATGTCGCGATTGGCACCGACATGGCCGCGTTGCTCAAGGATTGCGACGTCGTCATCGACTTCACACGCCCGGAAGGCACGCTTGCCCACGTGCGCGCCTGCGTGGCGGCGAAGCGGGCGATTGTCATCGGGACCACCGGCTTTTCACCCGCCCAGCTGGCCGAGATTCGCGCGGCCGCCACCAGCATCGCCGTCGTGATGGCCCCCAACATGAGCATCGGCGTGAACGTGGCCCTCGGCCTGGTCGAGTTGGCCGCACGCTCGCTCGGGCCCGACTATGACGTCGAAGTCTTCGAGATGCACCACCGCAAGAAGGTGGACGCGCCCTCGGGCACCGCCCTCAAGCTGGGCGAGGTCGCGGCCGCCGCCCGCGCCACCTCGCTGGAAAAGGACGGGGTCTACGCCCGGCACGGCGTCACCGGCGAGCGCAAGGACGGCACCGTCGGCTTTTCCGTGGCTCGCGGCGGCGATGTGGTCGGAGACCACACGGTTTTCTTCGCCGGACCGGGTGAGCGCATCGAGATCACCCACCGCTCCAGCAGCCGCGCCAATTACGCGCAGGGCGCAATGCGCGCCGCGCGCTTCGTCGCCGTGCAGAAACCCGGCATTTACGACATGCAGGACGTGTTGGGGCTTCGCTAACGACGACGCAATCTGCTATAATTCGCGTCCATGAAAACGGGATGAGCCCCAGCAACTTCCACAGCGCTCTCCCGTTTTTTTTCGCCCGTGTTTTCCCCTTAGCCCTGGAGTGATTGAGTGTCGCAGAAGACCCCTGCCGTCCTGGTTCTAGCAGACGGAAGTGTCTTTCGCGGTAGTTCCATCGGCTTCGAGGGGCAGACCAGCGGCGAGGTGGTGTTCAACACCGCCATGACCGGTTACCAGGAAATCCTCACCGATCCTTCCTATGCCGGGCAGATCGTGACCCTGACCTATCCCCACATCGGCAACGTTGGCGCCAACCCGGAAGACGCGGAATCGCTGAAGGCCCATGCCGCGGGCCTGGTCATCCGCGAACTGCCGCTGGTGGCCTCCAACTGGCGCCAGACCGAAGACCTTTCCACTTACCTCAAGCGCAACCGCATCGTCGGCATCGGCGACATCGATACGCGCAGGCTCACCCGCCTGCTGCGCTCGGGTGGCGCCCAGAACGGCTGCATCCAGGCCGGCAGCATCGACGAGAAGGCCGCGCTCGCCACCGCCAAGGCCGCGCCCTCGATGGCGGGCCAGGACCTGGCGAAGGTGGTCAGCGCCACGAAACCCTATCACTGGAACGAAAGCCTGTGGGCGCTGGGGCAGGGCTACAAGCCCGGCGGCGAGGCGAAATACCACGTCGTCGCCTTCGACTACGGGATCAAGCACAACATCCTGCGCAACCTGGCTGAGCGCGGCTGCCGCGTGACGGTCCTGCCCGCGCAGGCGACCGCGGCGGAAGCGATGGCGCTCAAGCCGCACGGCGTGTTCCTGTCCAACGGCCCCGGGGATCCGGAGCCGTGCGACTACGCCATCAAGGCGATTCGCGAGATCCTCGAAACCGGCACGCCGGTGTTCGGCATCTGCCTCGGGCACCAGCTGCTGGGGCTGGCCGCAGGCGCGAAAACCCTGAAGATGAAATTCGGCCACCACGGCGCCAACCACCCGGTCCTGGAGCTCGACAGCGGCAAGGTGTTCATCACCAGCCAGAACCACGGCTTCGCCGTGGACGAGAAGACGCTGCCGGCGAACGTGCGCGCCACGCACCGCTCGCTGTTTGATGGCTCCCTGCAGGGCATCGAGTTCACCGACAAGCCGGCCTACAGCTTCCAGGGGCACCCGGAGGCCTCTCCCGGCCCACGCGAGATGGCCTACCTGTTCGACAAATTCGTCGACATGATGGCGAAGAAACGTGCCTAAGCGTTCCGACCTCAAGAGCATCCTCATCATCGGCGCCGGCCCGATCGTCATCGGGCAGGGTTGCGAATTCGACTATTCCGGCGCGCAGGCGTGCAAGGCCCTGAGGGATGAGGGCTACCGCGTGATCCTGGTCAACTCCAACCCCGCCACCATCATGACCGACCCGGAAATGGCCGACGTCACCTACATCGAGCCGATCACCTGGCAGATGGTGGCGAAGATCATCGAGAAGGAGCGCCCGGACGCGTTGCTGCCGACGATGGGTGGCCAGACCGCGCTCAACTGCGCGCTCGACCTGGCGCGCGAGGGGGTCCTCGACAAGTTCAATGTCGAGATGATCGGCGCCAAGAAGGAAGCGATCGACAAGGCCGAGGATCGCGAGAAGTTCAAGAACGCGATGACGAAGATCGGCCTGGCAAGCCCGCGTTCGATGCTGGCGCATTCGCTCGAAGAGGCGCTGCAGGTGCAAGCCGTGGTGGGTTTCCCCACCATCATCCGGCCCTCGTTCACGCTCGGCGGCACCGGCGGGGGCATCGCCTACAACGTCGAGGAATTCACCACCATCTGCGAGCGCGGCCTCGACGCCTCTCCCACCAAGGAGCTTCTGATCGAGGAATCGGTCATCGGGTGGAAGGAATTCGAGATGGAGGTTGTCCGCGACTGCAAGGACAACTGCATCATCATCTGCTCGATCGAGAACCTCGACCCGATGGGTGTGCACACGGGTGATTCGATCACGGTGGCGCCGGCGCAGACGCTCACCGACAAGGAATACCAGATCATGCGCGACGCCTCGATCGCGTGCCTGCGCGAGATCGGCGTGGAGACGGGCGGCTCCAACGTCCAGTTCGGCATCAACCCGGAGGACGGGCGCATGGTCATCATCGAGATGAACCCGCGCGTCTCGCGCTCCTCGGCGCTCGCCTCCAAGGCGACGGGATTCCCGATCGCCAAGATCGCGGCGAAGCTGGCCGTGGGCTACACGCTCGACGAGCTCAGGAACGACATCACCGGCGGCACCACGCCCGCCTCGTTCGAGCCGACCATCGACTACGTGGTCACCAAGGTGCCGCGTTTCGCGTTCGAGAAATTCAAGCAGGCCGACGACCGCCTCACAACGCAGATGAAAAGCGTGGGCGAGGTGATGGCCATCGGGCGCAACTTCCAGGAGTCGCTGCAGAAGGCGTTGCGCGGGCTCGAGGTCGGCGTCGATGGCTTCAACCTCAAGTCCGTCGACATGGACAAGATCGAGGACGAACTCGCGTATCCGCGGGCCGAGCGCCTCTGGTACGTCGCCGACGCCTTTGGCGTCGGCATGTCGCTGGAAGAAGTGCATCGCTTCACGCGCATCGACCCCTGGTTCCTGGTGCAGATCAAGGAGCTGGTCGACATCGAGCTCGAGATCGAGAAGAAGACGCTGGCCGATTTCGATGCCGATGCGCTGCGTGGCCTGAAGCGCCGCGGCTTCTCCGATCGCCGCCTTGCCCATCTCTGGAAAACCACGGAGCACGAGGTGCGCGGCAAGCGCCATGCCCTCGGTATCCGCCCGGTGTTCAAGCGCGTCGATACCTGCGCCGCGGAATTCGCCACGCGCACCGCCTACATGTATTCCTCGTACGACGAGGAGGACGAAAGCGATCCGACGGACCGCAAGAAGATCATGGTGCTGGGCGGCGGTCCCAACCGCATCGGCCAGGGCATCGAGTTCGACTATTGCTGCGTGCACGCGGCGCTGGCGATGCGCGAGGATGGCTACGAGACCATCATGGTCAACTGCAACCCGGAAACCGTCTCCACCGACTACGACACGTCGGACCGCCTTTACTTCGAGCCGCTCACGCTCGAAGACGTACTCGAGATCGTCGACAGGGAAAAACCCGTCGGCGTGATCGTGCAGTTCGGCGGACAGACCCCGCTCAAGCTGGCGCGCGACCTCGAGGCCGCGGGAGTGCCCATCATCGGCACCACGCCGGACGCGATCGACCAGGCGGAAGACCGCGAGCGTTTCCAGCAGATGCTGCACGCGGTGGGGCTGCGGCAGCCGCCCAACCGCACCGCGCGCACGGAAGAAGAGGCGCTCGAGGGCGCGAAGGCCATCGGCTACCCGGTGGTGGTGCGGCCTTCCTATGTGCTGGGCGGGCGCGCGATGGAAATCGTGCATGCCGAGAGCGACTTGCGGCGCTACATGCGCGAGGCCGTGAAGGTCTCCAACGATTCGCCGGTGCTGATCGACCGCTTCCTCAACGACGCGATCGAGGTCGATGTCGACGCAATCTGCGACGGTACCGATGTCTTCATCGGCGGGATCATGGAACATATCGAGCAGGCGGGCGTGCATTCGGGAGATTCCGCGTGTTCGTTGCCTCCTTTCAGCCTTTCGCCGGAAATGCAGGACGAGCTGCGCCGCCAGACCGTGGCGATGGCACATGCGCTCAAGGTGGTGGGCCTGATGAACGTGCAATTCGCGATCCAGGACGACAAGGTTTTCGTGCTGGAGGTGAACCCGCGCGCCTCGCGCACCGTGCCGTTCGTGTCGAAAGCCACCGGTATTGCGCTGGCGAAGGTCGCCGCGCGCTGCATGACCGGCAAGACGCTCAAGGAGCAGGGCTACACTCGCGAGGTGGTGCCCCCGTATTATTGCGTCAAGGAAGCCGTGTTCCCGTTCATCAAGTTCCCGGGCGTGGACACGATCCTGGGTCCCGAAATGAAATCCACAGGGGAGGTCATGGGAGTGGGCAAGACCTTCGCGGAAGCGTTCGTGAAGAGCCAGCTGGCCGCGGGCGTGCGGCTACCCAAGGGCGGCAAGGCATTCCTCTCGGTGCGCAACGCAGACAAGTCGCGGGCGATCGAGGTCGCCAGCGCATTGGTCGAACTCGGTTTTTCGCTGGTCGCGACCAAGGGGACGGCCGCGGCGATCTCCGCCGCCGGGCTCAAGGTGCAGCCGGTGAACAAGGTTCAGGAAGGCCGCCCGCACATTGTCGACATGATCAAGAACCGCGAGATCGCGCTCATCATCAACACCGTCGAGGAAGACCGGCGCTCGATCCAGGACTCCTGGTCGATCCGCACCACGGCGCTGCAGAACCGCATCACGTATTACACGACGATTTCCGGCGCCCGAGCGGCGTGCGTGGGCATGAAACACCTTCAGGAGCTGAAGCCCTACGACATCCAGTCTCTCCACGAGTCCCTGCCCAAATGAGGATCCCCGTTACCGTGATCGGCGCCGAACTGCTTCGCACCGAGTTGCACAAGTTGAAATCCGTCGAACGACATGCGGTGATCACCGCGATCGCCGAGGCGCGCGCCCAGGGCGACCTGAGCGAAAACGCGGAGTACGACGCCGCGCGCGAGCGCCAGGGCTTCATCGAGGGCCGCATCCTGGAGCTGGAAGCCAAGCTTTCGAACGCGCAGATCATCGACCCGAAGCTGCTCGATGACGATGACCGCGTCGTCTTCGCCTCCACCGTCGAGTTGCTCGACATGGAAAACAAGCAGACCGTGGTCTACCAGATAGTCGGCGAGGACGAGGCCGACCTCAAGCTGCTGAAGATCTCCTACTCCAGCCCGATCGCAAAAGCGCTTATCGGGAAGTCCGCGGGCGACGTCGCAGAGGTTCGGACGCCGGGCGGGGTGAAGGAGTTCGAGATCGTGGACGTTCGCTACGTCTGACCTCGTCGCCCTTCTTGCGGGCGGGTTTCGCCGCGGCCGCGGCGGCGCGTTTGGCCTTGGCGGTTTTTTCCGGGTTCTCGCGGTAGAGGACGAACACCTTGCCGATCTGCTGGACCGCAAGCGCGGCGAGTTTCTCGCACAGCGATTCCAGCCAGGCGTCGCGCGCCTTGCGCTCATCGGTGTTGGCGCGGACCTTGATCAGCTGGTGCGCAGTGAGCGACCGGTCGACCTCGGCCACGACTTCATCGGTCAGTCCCTTGTCTCCGATAATTACCACGGGCGTGAGGGAATGGGCTTCGGCGCGCAGCTCGCTGCGTCTTTTCGGCGAAAGTGGAATCATCCGCGAAGTATAAGCAAAAGGTCCCGAAGGTCCGGCGCGTGAGCAAATCGCACTCCTCCAAGCAATGGCTGCGGCGCCACGTGAGCGACCCTTACGTGATCCAGTCGAAGAAGGACGGCTATCGCAGCCGCTCCGCGTACAAGCTCACCGAGATCGACGCGAAGGACCACCTGCTCAAGGGCGGCATCACCGTGCTCGACCTGGGATCGGCGCCCGGTGGTTGGGCGCAGGTGCTGTCGAAGAAGGTCGGTTCCTCGGGCAAGGTGATCGCCATCGACCTGCTCGAGATGGAGCCGTTGCCCGGCGTGACCTTCATCCAGGGCGACTTCAACAGCCGCAAGGGCCTGGAGGCGCTGGCCGCGGCGCTCGAGGGCGGCAAGGCCGACCTGATCATGTCCGACATGGCACCCAACATGACCGGCATCGCGGTCACCGACCAGGCGCGCGGCATGCACCTGGCGGAAATCGCGCGCGACTTCGCGCTGTTGCACCTGCATCCGGATGGCGATTTCCTCACCAAGATCTTCCAGGGTGCGGGGTATGATGAATATCTCAAATCGCTGCGCTCGGCCTTCCGGAAAGTCGTGATCCGCAAGCCGGACGCCTCCCGCGGTGAAAGTGCCGAGCAGTACCTGCTCGCGCGGGGGCTCAAGCCGGGCTAAGACCTATCGGGGCGATGGGTAAATACAATCGGATCATCCCCCCTTGAATACCCGGGACGGCGCCCGAACTTTGTTATAGTGGTTTGAACCCATCTTGCTGAATTTCATGGATTTTTCGCGCGGAAGGATTTGCCTGTGAACAACACCATTCGGACCATCATGGTTTGGCTCGTCATCGGAGTCATCCTGACCATGGTGTTCATGCAGGTCGGCAACCGCCAGTCGAGCGCGAACATCCTCGACTACTCCACGTTCATGGAAGAAGCGCGCCAGGGCCATATCGCCAAGGTGAAGATGGACAGCACGCGCACCCTCAAGGCCACCTCGCGCGACGGCAAGGCCTACACCGTCTACACCCCCGGCATCCAGGACCCCTGGATGGTCGGCGACTTGATGAAGAACAACGTCACGGTCGAGGCCAAGCCGGAAGAGGAGCCTTCGCTCCTCATGAACATCTTCGTCTCGTGGTTTCCGATGCTGCTGCTGATCGGCGTGTGGATCTTCTTCATGCGCCAGATGCAGGGCGGTGGCCGCGGCGGCGCGTT
>JBDSMR010000118.1:0-12426 GCA_039915735.1 Usitatibacter sp.
ACCTCGTCCAGCCCCGCCAGTCCGTTGAGGTCGCGATGGGCGAGGGTGACCATCACCCGCTCGCGCAGCCGGCGAAGTCGCGAGGCGAGGTCGTCGCCCGGCCCCAGTTCGGCGGCCATTTCCGCGCAGGTGAAGGCGCGGGCGTCGCGGGCTTCCAATTCCGCGACCACCGCGGGTTTGGCGGAGGCCACCCGCGCCACGTATTGGGACAGCCGGCGGGTACGGTCGAAAGCGTTCATCGGGGCCATGTCATTTGCAATCCAATTGTGTGGTAATTCACTGATCTGGCGTGGTTATTCGTTACAATATGGGGTAAGTCGGGCGTCGTTTCCTGAGGCCCGCAGATGGAGGAAAAGCATGATTCTGCATGGTTCGGTGAAATCGCTGGTTCAGTGTGGCGGGTTGGCCGTTGGCTTGATGCTCGCCTTTTCGGTTGCAGCCGAGGTATCCACCCGCCAGGGCCTGCCTTGGGACTGGAGCCACCGCCACCTGATCTACGGCAATCCGGACACGCCGGACGAGGCCATCCAGAAGGGCACCTACGATCCACGCAATTTCAGGGATCCACGCTACCTCGCCGCCATGATCCGCAAGGTGGAGACACGCGCCGCAGTCGCGGCCGAGCGGTCCGCGGCTTCGCGCGGCACGGCCAAAGCCGCCGTGACCCGCCCTGCGTGGCCGGTGATCAAGGAGCCCACCCGCCAGCCTCCGATCCACCGTGACTGGACCCACGTTATCGGCGGCGCATCGGGGCGGGGAAATGCCGGCGTGTTTCCGGCCAAGTACAGCTTCGACATCTCGGCTGCGCCCAGTTGCGCCGACGACTTCGTGGTTTATCCCACCGCCAGCGCGGGGGCCACGGGCTCCGGCAATTTCGCCAGCCGCACCGGCAGCTGGGACGGCTCTGGCAACTTCGGCAACGGCACCGTCGTCATCACCAACGGCACGCGTGTCCTCACGCTCACGCAGAGCACCTCGCAGAACACCGGGCTCTTCTTCCAGGGCAACAACGCTTCGCGTGTCGCCAACCTTGCCGACGCCATCAATCGCAACGGTGGCGCCGTGGGTGTGACCGCAAGTTTCTCCGGCAACGTCATTACCGTCACCTCGATGACTCAAGGCACCGCCAGCAACTCGATCACGATCACCGAGGGGCTCAACAACTTTTCATGGGCCGGCGGCACACTCACCGGCGGCTCCGGCTCCGCGGGGCAACCTACGGTCCTCGCCTTCAACCAGCTCTACACCACCTCGTGTGGTGGCCGCGACCAGCCGGACGTCATGTGGTCGTACAACACCGGCGTTGGCGCCTTTGCGGAAACATCGCCCACCCTCTCCCTCGACGGCACCCAGGTCGCCTTCGTGCAACGTGTCGGCACCGCCGCGAGCCTTGTCGTCCTCAAGTGGAGCGCGTCTTCGCCGGGGGGCGCCGGCTCGCCGGTTGCGCTCGCCAACACCGCCGCGGGTTCCTACCGGGCATGTACCGCACCGTGCATGACGGTGATTCCCTTTGCTGGCGGCGACAACAACACCAACGCCTCGCCGTATTACTACTACGAGAGCGATGAACTGTGGGTCGGCAGCACCAGCGGCCAGCTGCACAAGTTCACCGGCGTCTTCAACGGCACGCCGGCGGCGGCCGGATCGCCCTGGCCGGTCACGGTGGTCGCCAGTCGTGGGCTGTCCTCGCCGGTCTACGATCCCGCGACCAACCTGGTCTTTGTCGGCAGCGCGCGCGAGCCCACCACCAGCACCGGCGGGCGGCTGCATTCGGTCAACAACGGCAGCGGAGCCGTCATTACCAGCGGACTGCTCGCAGGTAACCCGCTCGGCAACAACGGCAGCACCGGCGTGGCGGAGGCGCCGATCGTGGACTCGCAGGCGCAGCGCGTCTACGCCTCCGTGGCCTCAGACAACAGCACCGGCTGCAGCGGCGTTGAATGCCAGGCCATCTACCAGTTCCCAACCAACGCATCCATCAACGGCCTGACCGCACCGAGTGTGCAGACCGGCCGCGGCCAGATCTACACCCGCATCAACTATGGCGGTGTCTTCGACGACGCGTATTACACCAGCGCCAATGCCGCCAACCCGTCGGGTTTCCTGTACGTATGCGGCAGCAGCTCGCCGGCGGCCAGCTCGCGCCAGCCCACTCTGTGGCGCATCCCCATCACCAACAATGTGATGGGCACCCCGGTGGTGGGCCCCACGCTGGTGAGCGCGGATACCACCGATGCCAACGGCGGCTGCTCGCCGATCACCGACGTGCAGAACGGCGCCACCAACTACATCTACGTGAGCGTGCCGGACACCGGCAACCGGACCGGTTGCACGGGCTCGTGCATCTACAGCTTCAACCTGTCGGTGGGAATCTGGAATACATCCAAAAACGCGGCCGCCGGCCTTCCCGCCCCGGGCGCCACCAGCGGTATCATCATCGACAACATCTCGGGCGTCGCCGGCGCCTCGCAGGTCTACTACGCCAACCGCAGCAACCCCGGCAACGCGATCCAGGCGAGCCAGAACGGCCTGAACTAGCAGCGCCGGCCACCGGAGAAACGATGGAATCCGAAGAGAAGAAGCCGCCAGGACCCGAGGATGCCGGCACGCCCGCCAAGCGGCCCTATGTGAAACCCGCCTTCCGCCACGAGCAGGTGTTCGAGACCATGGCGCTGGCCTGCGGCAAGATCAGCAATACGCAGGCGTCGTGCCGGCACAATCGGAAAAACTCCTGAGCGGGGCGCTCGAAGCCGGCCGCAACGAGCTCGCGGCGGACTCGCTGCGCAGCCACGGTCGCCTACGCCTCGCGGTCACCGGTACCAGCATGCTTCCTGCCGTACGCCCCCGTGACGTCCTCATGATCCGCGCCTGCGCCTCTGATGCCGTGTGTATCGGCGACATCGTGGCTTACGCGCGCGATGGGCGACTCTTCGTGCACCGCGTCGTCGGCCGCGCCGGCGTCGCGTTCATCGCGCAGGGTGATGCGCTGCCGTTCGCCGATCCTCCGGTCGCCGCCCGCGAGTTGCTCGGCCGCGTGGTCAAGGTCGTTCGCCGCGGCCGCGCCTTCCGTCCGGCTTTGCAGCCGCCCCTGGTGGCGCGCCTTGCCGCGAGTTTGTTCCGCCGCTCCGCGCGCGCTGGCCGGCTCTTTACCCGCATCGATGGCATCGACTGGAGCAGCGCGCGGTGAAGCATCGCGCCGATATCGTGATCGGCGGCGTACGCGTCGCGGTCGTGACGTCGAGCCCCACGTTCATTGCGATGCTGCAGGAGCGCTACGCCGGCTTCCTTGAAGCGCCCGGCGCCGCGGACTTCGAGTTCGAGATCGATGTTGTGGCCCCTCGCGAGGACGCACCCGATGAAGACGTGCGTGTCTATCGCGACGCGGGCCTGTGGCGCATCGAGCGCGGTGATTTCCGCGCGAGCCTCGATCCGGTGGCGCGGCGCGGCCGCATCCGCCAGTCGGAGAATCCCTATTCGATCGACACGGTGCTGCGCATCGTCCATACGCTGCTGCTGGCGCGCGAGGGCGGCTTCCTGATGCATGCGGCGAGCGCGCTGCGCGCCGGCCGCGCCTATCTCTTCGCCGGCGTCTCGGGCGCTGGCAAGACCACGATCTCGCGCCTGGCGCCGCCGGATGCCGCGCTTCTCAGCGACGAAATCTCCTATGTGAAGCGCGCGGGCGCGGGTTACGTGGCGTTCGGAACGCCGTTCGCGGGTGAACTGGCGCGAGCCGGCGAGAATGTCCGCGCGCCGCTGGAAGCGATCTACCTGCTCGCCCAGGGGCCGCGCAATCTCGTGGAGGGCGTGGCGCCGGCGCAGGCCGCGCGCGAGCTGCTTGCCAGCGTGCTTTTCTTCGCCGAGGATGCGCAACTGGTGCGCACCGTTTTCGGCGCCGCGCTCGACCTCGTGGAGCGCGTGCCGGTTCGCCGCCTGACCTTCGTTCCCGATGCGCGTGTCTGGGACCTCATCGGCCGTGAGGAGCAGGCGGCATGAGCGAACTCTTCGTCGCACGCGCCCGCAATGTGGCTGCCCGCATGATCGGCGGCGAGATGATGGTGATGTCGGGTCGCGACTCGTCGCTCTTCAGCCTCAACGCCACCGCGTCCATCCTCTGGGAAGCTGCCGATGGGGTGACACCGCTTTCGCGCATTGTCGAAGGCCGTATCGTCACCGCATTCGAGGTGGATCGCGAAGCAGCCCTGAAGGATGCGGAAGAGTTGGTCCGCGACCTCGCCGGCCACGGCATACTGACGTTGTCCGAGACCCCGATCGAGCCATGAAGAGCCTGATTCACGAGATGGGCAATCGCGCCATCGAGCTGGGCATCCCGCTCGGCGTGCAGCTCGACCTCACCTACCGCTGCAACGAGCGCTGCGTGCATTGTTATCTCGACCACGAGGACCACGGCGAGATGACTACCGTCGAGATCATCGGGCTCCTCCGGCAGCTGGCTGACGCGGGCGTTTTCTTCCTCACGCTCTCCGGCGGCGAGATCTTCATGCGCGCCGATTTCTTCGAGATCCTCGAGGAGGCGCGCCGCCTCACCTTCTCGGTCAAGCTCAAGACCAACGCGGTGATGATCCGAGCGGCGAAAGCGAAGCGCATCGCGCAACTCGGCGTGGAGTCGGTGCAAGTGAGCCTCTACTCGCACAAGCCGGAAGTGCATGACGGCATCACCAAGCTGCCGGGATCGTTCCGCCGCACGCTCGAAGGCGCGCGGTTGCTGGTGGCCGAGGGGGTGAAGGTGAGCTTCGCCAACGTGCTGATGAAACACAACTCGGACGACTATCCCGAGGTGAAGGCGCTGGCCGCGTCGCTCGGCATCGAATACAAGGTCGACGCGACCATCACCCCGATGATGGATGGCGATCGCGGCGTGCTGCAGCACAACGTCGATGCCGCCACGCTCGCACGCATCTACGCGGATGACGCGCTGGTGGGCAATGGCGCCGAATACTGCGCGCCGCCTTCCGGTCCCATGGATGCGCAGGACGCGCTGCATTCGCTGCCGTGCAGCGCCGGGCATTCCGCGGCGTACATCTCGCCCTACGGCGAGGTCTATCCCTGCGTGCAGTTCCCGATGGCCTGCGGCAACGTGCGCGAGCAGCGCTTCATCGACATCTGGCGCGATTCGCCACAGCTGGCCGACGTGCGTTCCATCCGCGTGGCCGACGTGCAGGGATGTTCCTCGTGCGTCCATGGTTCCAGTTGCTCGCGCTGCCCCGGACTTGCGTACACGGAGGGCAACCTCCGCGGGCCCTCGATCCAGGATTGCGAGCGTTCCTACGCCCGCACCGGCGTCGCTTCGAAGAACCTCCTGGCCAAGCAGGGCGCCGCCGCGCCATCCGGCAGGCAAGTCTTCTGGATGGCGCCGCAGCAGCAAGTAAAATAGCGGCTTTCCCGCGAGGCCCGCCGCATCAAGTCCCTTCCGCGTATCTGTTTCAGGCTGCTGACGGGCCTCGCGATCCTCCTTGTCGTGGCTTTCGCCGCGCTGGTGCTGTGGCTGCGGTATATCGCCCTGCCCAACGTCGACAGCTATCGCCAGGAGATCGTGGCGTCGATCGAGCGTGCCACCGGCATGACACTCAAGGTGCGCTCGCTCGGCGGTGGCTGGGGTGGCTTGCGCCCGCGCGTGACGCTCGCGGGCCTGGAGATTTCGGATCGCAGTGGCCGTGCCGCTTTCCAGCTCGAACGCGCCGAGGTGACGCTTTCGTGGTGGACTCTTTTCGCGGGACAGCTGCGTTTCGACGACGTCGATTTCCACCGCCCCGACCTGGTGCTGCGGCGCGGCGCCGATGGCCTCATCTACCTCGCCGACAAGCCGCTCAACGAAGCCGGGTCAGAAAACGATGGCGCTTTCACGGAGTGGCTTCTGGCGCAGCCGCGCGTGGGCATCCACGACGCGACACTCACGTGGCGCGACGACTTCGGCGGCGCTCCCGAGGTGAAACTCACCGGCGTGGAGATCGCGGTGCAGAAGCGCCTGGGACATTACCGCGCGTCACTCGTCGCCAGCCCGCCGAAGGAGCTCGCCGCGCGCATCGACCTGCGCGCGGAGGTGGTCCTTTCGCGCGAGGGCACCAGGTGGCGCGCGCGCGGTGAAGCCTATGCGGAAAGCCTGAATGCGGATCTCGCACGCCTGCGCGAGCACCTGCCGGTGCCGGAGACCCTGCGCAGCGGCGTCGGCAGCCTGCGCCTGTGGCTCAAGTTCTCGCCGCACCAGATGGAGGAAGTCGTAGCCGACCTGCGCATGCGCGATGCCCGGGCCCAACTCGCCGCAGACGCGCTGCCGCTGGAGCTCGCCGCGCTCTCCGGCCGCGCCACCTACCGCGTGCAGCCGTCGGGCTTCACATTCGCGACCGAAGGCCTCAGGTTCCGCCTCGCAGCGGGCGCGGACGTTCAGGGCGGCGACTTCTCGATTGCCCGTGCCGAGGAAGCAGGCAAACTCGCGCAGACCGAAGTGCGCGCCGACAACATCGACCTCAAGATCGCCGCGACGCTGCTCGATTACTTCCCGGTGCCACGTGAGAACAAGAGCCAGGTGCTGCGATTCGCCCCGCGCGGACGCATCTCTCAGGCGCGGGTCTCGTGGAGCGGCGATGGCGCGAGCGAATACACGGTGAAGGGCCGCTTCGAGGACCTGGCGATCAACGCGGTCGACAACGCGCCGGGCGTGAGCGGCATCACCGGTTCGGTCGAAGGCACGGAGAAGGGCGGCACCGTGACACTCGCCAGCAGGAATGCCACTTTCGAGCTCTCTCACATGTTCCGCGCGCCCCTGGCTTTTGCCACGGTCGATGGCCGCGCCAGGTGGCGGCACGAGGGTCGCGTGCTGGCGGTGGACCTCGATGAGCTGAGCCTCGCCAACACCGACATGGCGGTGCGCTTCGCCGGCGCCTGGCATTCGCTGCCCGATGCCCAGGTGAAGAGCCCGGGCTACCTCGACCTCAAGGGCGTGTTCACGCGTGGCAACACCGCGCGCACGGCCGACTACCTGCCGAACAAGATCGCCATCACGCGCGATTGGCTGGAAAAATCCCTGCAAACTGGTGAGCTCACGCGCGGCAAGATCGAGCTTAAAGGGGACATCTACGAGTTCCCCTTCGGCGCAGCGTCGCCGGGTCACTTCCTCTTTGAAGGCGACGTGCGCAGCGCACGCCTGCGCTACCACCCGAACTGGCCCCCGGTCGACGGCATCGACGGCACCTTCCGCTTCGAGAACCGGCGCATGGAGATCCTCTCGGCGAACGCGGCCATCTTCGGCAGCCGCATCCGCACCGCTTCCGCCGTCGTGGAGGACCTGGCGGCCAAGCCCCCGGTGCTGGTGCTCAACATGGATATCGAGACGAGCGGCGCGGATACCACGCGTTTCCTGCGCGAGTCCCCGCTCATCAACGGGCCGGGCGTTTTCACGCGCGCCATTTCGATCGAAGGCCCCGCGCGCCTCAAGCTGCGCCTCGACTATCCGTTCTACGGCACCGATCCGCTCAGGGTGCAGGGTGATTTCAACTTTGCGGGCGCCACCGCCACCGCAGGCCGGACGCTCGCGATGCGCGACATCAAGGGGCGCCTCACCTTCACCGAGAAAAGCCTGCGCGCGCCCGAGCTCGCCGGCACCATGTTCGGCAAGCCCGCCGTGCTTTCGCTCGCGAGCGACGGCGAAGGCCGCGTGACCACCACGATCGACGGCGCAATCGACGTGCCGGTGCTGGGTGCCTACCTGCCGGAAGCGATCACCGCGCGCCTCGAGGGTGGCATGGCCTGGAAGGCGCGCGTGGTGTCGAATTCGCAGGGCACCGACGTGACCGTCACCTCCGACCTGAAGGGCCTGGCCTCGACGCTGCCCACGCCCGCGGCGAAAACCGCGGAAGAGGCGCGCGCGCTCACCATCCGCATTGAACGCCCCGGACAGGATGCGGAGCTTGCGAACGCGACGCTCGAAGGCGGTCTCCACTGGCGTTCCAGCCGCTATGCGCCCGGCGGCGCCGATCGATGGCAGGTGGCGCTCAAGATGGGCGCGCCGATCGCGGGCGAGCCTGCGCGCGACGGGCTCCGGCTCTATGGCGCGGCGCCGGTGCTCGATGCCGATGCCTGGTTTGGTGTGTTCACGCAGCCACGCCCGGCCGCGGCGATGGCGACGCCGCCCGGGCCGAGGCCGGGCGGGCTCGAGCTGCGCGGCATCGACATGCGCATCGGCAGGGCGCGATACCTCAACCGCGACTTCGTTGATGTCGCCGCGCGCCTCGATCGCAATGGCCCGCGCTGGGAAGGATCGCTGGAAAGCCCGCTGGTGGCCGGAACGCTGCAGTGGTACCCCGAGGGCAAGGGACGCCTGGTCGCGCGTCTCAGCCGGCTGTCGGTGCCCGAGTCGAAGGCGTTGCCGAGCACGCTGGCGCCGGAAAGCGCGGAGGCCGACCTTCCCGCGATCGACGTGCAGGCGGAGAAATTCGATTTCCGCGGCTACTACCTGGGCCGCCTCGACATGCAGGCGCAGAACGTGGGCGACGAATGGCGCATCGACAAGCTCGACATCGATAACGACCACGCACACTTCCGTTCCTCTGGCGGATGGCGGCGTACAGGAACGGGCGCGATCACGTCGCTTTCGATCGCGCTCGACTCCGATAATCTCAACGCGCTCATGGGCCAGTTCGGCTGGGGCGATTACATGAAGCGCGGCAGCGGCAAGCTCGCCGGCACGCTCGCGTGGCCGGGGTTGCCGCACGAGTTCTCGACCTCGATCCTCTCGGGCGGCTTCAAGGTGGAGGCGAAGCGCGGGCAGTTCGCGAAGCTCGAACCCGGCGCGGGCAAGCTGCTGGGATTGCTTTCGCTGCAGTCGCTGCCGCGGCGCGCGCTGTTCGATTTCCGCGATGTCTTCAGCGACGGCTTCGCCTTCGAGACCATCGAGGGCGACGTGAAGGTGGCGCGAGGCATCCTGGTGACGGACAACTTCGAGATCTCCGGCCCCTCGGCATTCGTGAGCCTTTCGGGCGATGTTTCGCTGCCACTCGAAACGCAGAGGCTGACGCTGCGCGTGGTCCCGGAAGTGGGCGAGGGCATGGCGCTGGCGGCTACGTTGCTGGGCACGCCGGTGCTTGGACTGTCGACGCTGCTGGTGTCGAAACTCCTGCGAAATCCCTTCGGCAAGGCGGTGGCCTACGAGTACCAGGTGACGGGGTCATGGGATAATCCCAGCGTCACTCGCCTGTCCGCGCCGCCTGCGCCGCCGGCCAAGGCCGCTGTCGCCGCGGAAGCCCAGAAATGATCATCACCCGCAACTCCACCACGCCCGATGCGCTGCGCGACGCCATGTCGTCCACGCAGTCGATGTTTCGCGTGGCCGCCGTCCAGATGGCTTCGGGTCCCAATGTCACGGCGAACCTGCAGGAGGCACAACGCCTGATCGAACTTGCCGCCGCTACCGGCGCCCGCATCATCGCGCTGCCCGAGTATTTCGCCATCATGGGCATGAAGGACACGGACAAGGTGGCGGTGCGCGAGCATGACGGCACCGGCCCGATCCAGGATTTCCTCTCCGCGCAGTCGAAGAAACATAAGTGCTGGATCGTTGGCGGATCGATTCCGCTGGAATCCGACCAGCCGGAGAAGGTACGCAACAGCTGCCTGGTCTACAACCAGGCCGGTGAGCGCGTCGCGCGCTACGACAAGATCCATCTTTTTGGCTTCGAGATGGGGGAGGAGCGCTACACCGAGGAGCGCACGATCGAGCCCGGCAAGAGCGTTTGCGTGGTGGATTCGCCCTATGGCCGACTCGGGATCTCGATTTGCTACGACCTGCGTTTTCCTGAACTTTACCGGGCGATGGGCGACGTTGACCTCATTTTGGTGCCATCTGCGTTCACCGAAACCACCGGGAAGGCTCACTGGGACACCCTGATCCGGGCACGCGCCATCGAGAACCTCGCCTACGTCATTGCTCCGGCCCAAGGGGGCTATCACGTGAACGGTCGCGAGACTCACGGTCATACGATGATCGTGGACCCGTGGGGCGTGGTGCTGGACCGGCTACCCCGTGGATCGGGGGTTGTCGTGGCGGGTGTGAACCCCACTTATCAAGCCAAGATCCGCAGAAGCCTGCCAGCCCTGACTCACAAGACGTTGCTGGCGCGTTAACCGAAGATAAAGGACGTTCGTGAACAAAGCCGACCTGAACACGCTCGAAATCGCCCAAGCGACGCTGCTGGCGCCGGCTGGGCTCGACGCGGTCGCGACGCAGCAGGTATTCGGCACAATTCTCGCGCATCGTGTTGATGATGCAGACCTTTACTTCCAGTACAACCGCTCTGAAGGCTGGACATTGGAGGAGGGGCAGGTCAAATCGGGCAGTTTCTCGATCGACCAGGGGGTCGGCGTCCGCGTGGTCGCCGGCGAAAAAACGGCCTTTGCCTATTCGGACGACATCAACGTCGAGGCGCTTGACGCGGCGGCCAAGGTGACACGCGCGATCGCAGCTTCCGGCGGCGACGCCGCCATCAAGGCGCCACAGGTAAGCCCCGGCCGCTCGCTCTACGCGCCCATCGATCCGGTGGCGCAGTACGACGACGCGCGCAAAGTGCGCATCCTCGAGACTCTGGAGAAGTACGCGCGCGCCGCCGATCCACGCGTGAAGCAGGTCATCGGACGCCTTTCGGGCGAATACGACGTGGTGATGGTCGCGCGAGTCGATGGCGGCATGGCAGCCGACGTCCGCCCGCTGGTGCACCTGGCCATCACGGTGATCGCGGAACAGGACGGCCGCCGCGAGCAAGGCCACCAGGGGGGTGGCGGCCGCTTCGGCTACGCGCACTTCACCGACGAGTTGCTGGAGAAGATGGCGCGTGATGCGGTGCGCCAGGCGCTGATCAACCTCGAGGCGCGTCCCGCACCCGCCGGCCAGATGAGCGTGGTGCTGGGACCCGGCTGGCCCGGCATCCTGCTGCACGAGGCCATCGGTCACGGGCTCGAGGGCGACTTCAACCGCAAGGGCACTTCCGCATTCAGCGGGCGCATCGGCGAGCGTGTTGCCGCGCCCGGCGTCACCGTGATCGACGACGGCACGATATCGGACCGCCGCGGTTCGCTTTCGATCGACGATGAAGGCAATCCGACGCAGCGCAACGTTCTCATCGAAGACGGCATCCTGCGCGGCTACATCCAGGACCGCATGAACGCGCGCCTGATGAATGTCCCGGTCACCGGCAACGGGCGGCGCGAGTCTTACGCCAGCATTCCGATGCCGCGCATGACCAACACCTACATGCTCGGTGGCGACAAGGATCCCGGGGAAATCGTTGCTTCGCTGGAGCGCGGCCTCTACGCGGTGAATTTCGGCGGCGGCGAGGTGGACATCACCAGCGGCAAGTTCGTGTTCTCCGCATCCGAGGCCTACTGGGTCGAAAACGGCAAGATCCAGTATCCCGTGAAGGGCGCGACACTCGTGGGCAACGGTCCCGAAGCGCTCACGCACGTCTCCATGATCGGCAACGACATGTGTCTTGATCCCGGCATCGGCATGTGTGGCAAGGAAGGCCAGAGCGTGCCCGTGGGCGTGGGCCAGCCGACGATCCGCATCGAAGGGCTCACGGTCGGCGGCACGGCCTGATCGCATGCCGCATCTGCTTGGGCGGGGGATGCGTATAGCAGTCATCAACCCAGAAAGGCAATCCCGATGACCCGCAGGAATTTCGTTGCCGTGATGGCCGGGCTTTTTGCCAGCGCTCGCGCCGCATCCACGCTCGCCGCCGATTCGAAGAAGCAACCCGCACGCGCGGACAAGATCAAGCTCTCCGACGAGGAATGGAAGAAGCGCCTGTCGCCCGATTCCTATTCCGTGCTGCGCCATGAGGGCACCGAGCGGGCCGGCAGCAGCCCGCTTAACGGCGAAAAGCGCAAGGGCACCTACGTTTGCGCCGGTTGCGACCTGCCGCTCTTCAAGAGCGAGGCCAAGTACGAAAGTGGTACCGGCTGGCCGAGTTTCTTCACCTTCATCCCGGATGCGCTCGGTACCTCGACGGATTACAAGATGATCCTGCCGCGCACGGAATACCATTGCGCGCGTTGCGACGGGCACCAGGGCCACGTTTTCGAGGATGGTCCCAAGCCGACGGGGCTGCGCTACTGCAACAACGGCGTGGCGCTGAAGTTCGTGCCGGCGTAGGGAGCGTTGAGGCAGGCCGTTACCTTCAGGCCTCTTTGCTACTTCGCGATCCGCCCTTCGAGCTTCGCGGCCTTGTCGCGCGCGGTCCACATCCAGCAGTAGTCCTGCGCGAGGTTGGGGGAAAAGGTGCCCCCATCGCCGCGCACGGCGTCGCGCTTGATGGGATAGAAGACATCGTTGCCGACGTGATAGTGGACGTTGAAATCCACCGGCGCATTCGATTTCCAGTGCCACACGCGCTTCTCACCCGACTCGATGCGCGCGCATTC
>JBDSMR010000126.1:0-3610 GCA_039915735.1 Usitatibacter sp.
CGATGGTCATCACGATGGGCAACCCAAGGCCCGATGCGTTGTAGACGGCCTCGGCCATGTACAGCAGCCCCTGGCTGCTGGTGGCGGTATAGGCGCGCACTCCGCCCGCGGAGGCGCCGATCGCCACCGACATCGCGGCGAACTCGCTCTCGACGTTGATGAACTCGCAATTCTTGAGGCTGCCCGCCTTCACCATCTCGCCCAGGCCCTCGACGATGTGTGTCTGCGGCGTGATCGGATAGGCGCAGATCACCTGGGGGCGGCAAAGGGCGATCGCCTCGGCGACCGCGTGGGAGCCTTCCGTCTGCTTAAGCATGGGCAGTCTCCTGGGCGCGGCTCGCGAGCTCGAAGGCCTCCTCGGCGGCGGCCACGTTTTTCTCCGCGATGCTCTGGGGAAACTTCTCCCGGATCGCGGCCAGGACCGACTCGAGCCTGATCACGCCGGTGACGGCGGCGAAGCCGCCGAGGAGGGCCGCGTTGGGTACCGCGCGCCCGACGTGCTTCAGCGCAAGCTCGGTCGCCGGAAGCGTGCACATCCGGTACTGCTGCACGCCGCGCACGAGGTCGCCCAGGCCCAGCTCGTCGTAGGTGCTCCTGGAGTTGAGCAGGATGAAGCCGCCCCTGGGCAGACCGTTGAAGAGGTCCACCTGGTGCAGCAGGGTGCAGTCCTGGACGATCAGCGCGTCGGGGTTGAGCACCGGCTCGCGCAGGCGAATCACCTTGTCGTCGATGCGGCAGAAGGCCATTACCGGTGCGCCCATGCGCTCCGAGCCGAAGCTCGGGAACGCCTGGGCATGGCGTCCCTCGAGGAACGCGGCGACAGACAACATCTCGGCGCCCGAAACGACGCCCTGCCCGCCGCGGCCATGAATACGAATCTGGAACAAAGGAGTCCTCCTAGCCAGCATCGTGGGCGAATCTCGCGTCCCGAACTTGATGCAGGTCAAACCCCGTGTCTGCGGTGCGGGTAGCTTGCAGGCATGGATCGCGCGAGCTCCTTGATCGCCGGCGTAGGACTTTCCGACCGGGCGCGAAAGAGCCGCTGGCCGGCGCGCCTGGACCTTGTCCAGAGTGCTACCGGACTGGCACTCGCGCTCTTCATGTGGGGCCACATGTTTTTCGTCTCGTCGATCCTGCTGGGGCGCGACGTGATGTGGTCGATCACCAAGTTCTTCGAGGGCTACTTCTTCTTCGGGCGCTCCTTCCCCTGGATCGTTTCGATCGTGGTGGCCGGCGTGATCGCGCTCATCGCCGTGCACGCGCTGCTGGCGCTGCGCAAGTTCCCGGCCAACTACCGCCAGTACGCGACCTACCGCGCCCACATGAAGATGATGCGGCACGAGGACACGACGCTCTGGTTCTGGCAGGTCGCGACCGGTTTCGCGCTTTTCTTCCTCGCCTCGGTGCACCTCTACGTGATGCTCACGAGGCCCGATCGCATCGGGCCCTTCGAGTCCTCGGACCGGGTGTGGAGCGAGCATTTCTGGCCGCTCTACATCGTGCTGCTCCTCGCCGTGGAGCTGCACGGCGGCATCGGGCTCTACCGGCTCGCGGTGAAATGGGGCTGGCTCGCAGGCCCGGACCCCGATCGCACGCGCGTGCGCCTGAAGCGCCTCAAGTGGGCGATCACCGTGTTTTTCCTCGTGCTCGGCTTCACCACGCTCGCCGCCTACGTGAAGATCGGCATCGAGCACCAGGAGCGCTACGGCGAGCGCTACGTGCCCGCATCGGTCTCAAACGCCCCCGACAAGGGCGTTCGAGGGCAGGCTCCGGCGGGTGCCCAATTGGATCCCGGACCCCCGGCCTCACCATTGCCGGGGCAGGCTCTGCCCTCGCGAGCGCCCGGGATGACACGGCCATGAACATCATCTACACCGACGTGCTCGTGATCGGCGGGGGGCTGGCGGGGCTGCGCCTGGCGATCGCTGCGCGGCGCCGCAGCCACGACGCGATCATCCTGTCGCTGGTCCCGGCCAAGCGCTCGCATTCCAAGGCGGCGCAAGGCGGCATGCAGGCGTCCCTCGGCAACGCCGCGAAGGGCCAGGGCGACAACGAGGACGTGCATTTCGAGGACACGGTACGCGGCTCGGACTGGGGCGCGGACCAGGAAGTGGTGCGCATGTTCGTGAACACCGCTCCGAAGGCGGTGCGCGAGCTCGCCGCCTGGGGCGTCCCGTGGACGCGCATCCGCAAGGGCGACCGGCAGGTCGTCATCAACGGGCAGAAGGTGACCATCACCGAGCGCGCCGAGGCCGACGGCCTGCTCTCGCAGCGCGATTTCGGCGGGACCAAGAAGTGGCGCACCTGCTACGTCGCCGACGGTACCGGCCATGCGATGCTCACCGCGGTGGCCGACCAGGCGATCGCCGAATCCATCCCGGTGCACGAACGCACCGAGGCACTTGCGCTGATCCACGACGGCAAGCGCTGCTACGGCGCCGTGGTGCGCGACCTGGTGACGGGCGCGCTCAGCGCCTACATTGCCAAGGCCACCGCCATCGCCACCGGGGGCGCGGGGCGCCTCTACCGCAACACGACCAACGCCGTGATCTCCGAGGGCATCGGCAGCGTGATCGCGCTGGAGACCGGCCACGTGGCGCTCGGCAACATGGAGGCGGTGCAATTCCACCCGACCACGATCTTTCCGGCCGGCATCCTCATGACCGAAGGCTGTCGCGGCGACGGCGGATTGCTGCGCGATGTCGACGGCCACCGCTTCATGCCGGACTACGAGCCGGAGAAGAAGGAGCTCGCCTCGCGCGACGTGGTCTCGCGACGCATGGAGGAGCACATCAAGAGCGGCAAGGGTGCGCGCTCGCGCTTCGGCGAGCACCTCTGGCTCGACATCACGCTGCTGGGCGAGCACCACATCAGGCACAACCTGCGCGAGGTGTGGGAGATCTGCCACTACTTCCTCGGCGTGGACCCGGTGAAGGAGCTGATCCCGGTGCGCCCCTCGCAGCACTACACGATGGGCGGGGTGCGCACCCGGCCCACCGGCGAGAGCCCGACGCTGCGGGGCCTTTTCTCTGCCGGGGAAGCGGCGTGCTGGGACATGCATGGCTTCAACCGCCTCGGCGGCAACTCGGTGGCCGAGACCGTGGTGGCCGGCATGATCGTGGGCGAGTACATCGCCGACTTCTGCTCGAGCCCGGCCGCCGACACAACCATCCCCACGGCCCTCGTCCGCGAGTTCGTCGAGCGCGAGCAGGCGAAGCTGGACGCCATGGTGACGCGAGGCCAGGGCGAGGACGCAAGCGTGATCAAGCGCGAGATGCAGGAGATCATGACCGGCAAGGTCGGCATCTTCCGCACCGGCTCCGAGCTGGATGAGGCGGTGGAGTCGCTGCAGAAGCTGCTGGTGCGCAGCCGCCACATAGCGCTCAAGGCGCATTCGCCCGGCTCCAACCCGGAACTCGTGACCGCCTACCGCGTGCAGAAGATGCTCAAGCTCGCGCTCACGGTCGCCCACGGCGCCCAGATGCGCACCGAGAGCCGCGGCGCGCACTTCCGCCAGGATTTCCCGCGGCGCGACGACGCGCAGTGGCTGAAACGCACGCTCGCCACCTGGAAGGACGAGTACGACACCCTGCCCACCCTCGCCTACGAG
>JBDSMR010000127.1:0-56971 GCA_039915735.1 Usitatibacter sp.
GCGGCACTCGACCGCATGGCGATTTATCGCCGGCTGGCCGCGCTTGGCCCCCTGACCGAGACATACGCCGGCAAGTTTGCGCTGGCCGCCTTTGTCGGCATCCTCACGCCGCTGGCGATCTTCATCATCTACATGCTCATTTCCCGCACCGACCTGTCTACCATGTACCCGGCCATGGCCGCGCTGGTGCTGGCCTGCTTTGCGGGTTTCCTCGGCACCATGTGGGTCCTGCGCGAGCTGCTGATGCCGATCGAGCTCACCGCCGAAGCCCTTCGCGACTACATCGACAGCCGCAAGCTCCCGGACCTGCCGGTGCATTTCCAGGACCGTGCCGGCAAGCTGATGGAAGGCACGCAATACACCCTCACCCAGCTGCATGAAACCATCAGCCGCCTCGAGCGCGTCTCGGACACTGACGACCTCACCGGCATCTACAACCACCGCGCCGGTGAAAAGCGCCTCGCGGAAGAGGTGGCGCGCGCGGAGCGCGACCTGCAGGCCTTCCAGCTCGCCTACTTCGACATCAACGACTTCAAGGCGATCAACAACAAGCACGGCCACAGCGCGGGCGACGCCTGTATTTCCCACGTGGCCGCGCTGCTGCAACTCAACACGCGCCGCGGCGACTGGGTGGCGCGCTGGGGCGGCGATGAGTTCGTGGTGGGCCTGCACCGCAACCGCGCGCTCAAGATGGTGATGGAACGCATCATGAAAGCGATCAGCACCAGCCCCTGCGAAATCGCCCCGGGCCTCGAGCTGCGCATCTCCGTGAGCTGCGGTGTCGCCGATTACCGCTTCGGCAGCGGCCCGGCGGGTGTGCTTGCCGATGCGGACAAGGCGATGTATTCGGCCAAGCAATTCTCCAAGGCCGACGGCAAATCGCACATTACCTATCGCAACGAGCTGGTGGAGCTCCCCGCCGGCACCTCCGAGAAAATCGCCGTCACCGCTGACTGAATATTCTCTCTCCCCCGGGAGAGGGTCGTCAGAAGCGCCCGTCCTCACTGCGGCTCACGGGCGTCGTCTCGATGGACGTGATCTTGATCTCCCCCATCTCAAGAGCAAACTCCACCGCCTGCTTGTCCACCGTGCGGATGCGCCTGCCGCCGACCAGCGATTCGCCCGACACATCACATGCCAGGGCGCCGCCGTTTGCATTGGGCGCAGGGGCCGCCTTGCATTTGTACGACTGGGTCACCTTGGAGGCGTCGTACGCGCCCTTGAGCACGCCGGCATAACCCGAGAAGTCGTAGACCTTGGGCTTGCCCTTGTCCTCGCGATTCACGGTGACCTTCAAGTTGCGCGACAGCAACCCGTAGGCGGCAAGCGGATCACGCGCGAAGGCGGTTTTCGCCATGCGTTTCATCGTCTCCTGCATGGCCTTCTCGGTGACCTGCTCGGCCTTCACCGGCACGACACCGCTGGTGCCCTTGCGCTCCGGACAAGGGTCCTGCTGGAAGGAGGTCGTGCCGTTTTCGTCGCGGCACATGTAGGCGGACGCCGCCTGCGGAAGGGCGAGCAACAGGCCGACGATCAGCGGGCGGATGTAGGTGATTTGCATGGTGCTGCTCCTGGGAACCAAGCCAGGAAGGATTTTCGCATTGATTTGCGATAAGTCACGCGGCCCCGGAAAGATGCTCGACCAGTATCTTCACCCCGATTCCGATGAGGACCAGGCCGCCCACGAGCTCGGCGCGATGCGCGAGCCGCGTGCCCAGCCGCGCGCCCATGTGGACCGCGGGCACGCAAAGCGCGAACGTGACGCCGCCGATCAGCGCCACGGCCCACAGCAGCGGCACGTCGATCAATGAAAGCGTAAGCCCCACCGCCAACGCATCGACGCTGGTGGCAAAACCCAGCAGCATGAGACGACGAAACGCAAAGGGATTGCCTTGGGGCTTGTCCTCGTCCTTCGAGAGCGACTCGAGGATCATGTGGCCACCGACAATCGCGAGCAGCACAAACACGATCCAGTGGTCATAGGCCTCGATCGCGTCACGGAAGAGTGCCCCGCCCGCATACCCCAGCGCCGGCATGATCGCCTGGAAAACGCCGAAGGTCGCGCCCATGGCGAACGCCTCACCCCAGGTAGCGCGGCCGCGTGATATACCAGCCGCCACCGAAACCGCCACCGCATCCATCGCGACGGCAAGCGCCGTCAGTACCAGCGTGATCAGAGCAGCGCTTCCTCGACCGCGAGCGTGCTGTCCGCGCCGCGCATGGTCGCGGATGAAAGGCCGATCGCCTGCGCCAGGATGTGGTCGCAGTAAAAACGCGTGGTGAGCAGTTTGCCGCGCAGGAAGGCGCCGTCGCCCTGCCCCGCCTCCAGCTGCCTGCAGGCGATCTGGGCGCTGCGCGCCATCATCCAGCCACCGAGCGTGATGCCCATGAGCTTGAGGTAATACACCGAACCCGCGGCGACCGCGGCGGGATTGGTCGGATAGGTCTCGACGATCCATTGCGTCGCCGACTTGAGCTGCGTCACGGCGGAAGAGAAACGATCGGCGATGTGCGGCAGGTGCACGTTTTTCTGGTTGGGCAGCTCGCGCGCCAGCTTCTCCATCTCCTCGATCAGGCCGAAGGCGGTCTTGCCGGCTTCGCGCCCCACCTTGCGTCCGACGAGGTCGTTGGCCTGGATGCCGGTGGTACCTTCGTAGATGGTGGTGATGCGCGCGTCACGCAGGTGTTGGGCCGCACCGGTCTCTTCGATGTAGCCCATGCCGCCGTGCACCTGGATGCCGAGCGTGGCCACGTCGACGCCATTTTCAGTCGACCAACCCTTTACCACCGGGATCAGCAGGTCCACCAGCGCCTGGCAGCGCTTGCGCTCACCTTCGTCCTCGACCTTCTTGGCGCGATCGAGCAACGCGGAGGTCCAGTACGCCAGCGCGCGCATGGCTTCGGTAGTGGCCTTCATCGTGAGCAACATGCGCTTCACGTCCGGGTGCTGCACGATGGGAGAGGTCTTCGCTCCCGCGACACCGATGGGCTTGCCCTGCAACCGTTCGCGCGACCAGCCAAGTGCGCGTTGGTAGGCGCGCTCCGCAACCGCGACACCTTCGAGGCCCACCGAAAGGCGCGCGGCATTCATCATGATGAACATGTATTCGAGGCCGCGATGCGGCTCACCCACGATGTAGCCGACGGCGCCATCCTTCTCGCCGTACGCCATCACCGCAGTCGGGCTCGCATGGATGCCCATCTTGTGTTCGATGGACACACACTTCACGTCATTGCGCTCGCCGAGCGAACCGTCATCCTTCACCATGAACTTGGGCACCGCGAAAAGCGAGATGCCCTTCACGCCTTCGGGCGCGCCGTCGATGCGCGCCAGCACCAGGTGGATGATGTTCTCGGTGTAGTCGTGCTCGCCGTAGGTGATGAAGATCTTCTGGCCCTTGAGCTTGTAGGTGCCGTCGGATTGCGGGGTGGCCTTGGTGCGCACCAGCGAAAGATCGCTGCCCGCCTGCGGCTCCGTGAGGTTCATGGTGCCGGTCCACTTGCCCGAAACCATGTTGGGCAGGAACTTCTCGCGCAGCGGCTCCGGGCCCACATGCGCAATCGCTTCGATGGCGCCCTGCGTCAGCATCGGGCAGAGCTTGAATGCAAGGTTGGCCGCACCCCACATCTCTTCAACCGGTGTGGCGATGAGGTGTGGCAGTTGCTGGCCACCGAACTGCGACGGCGAAAGGATGTTGCCCCAGCCCGCGTTGACGTATTGCCAGTAGGCGTCCTTGAAGCCGGGGGGCGTCGTGACAACGCCGTCCTTCCACTTGGCGCCGGTCCTGTCGCCGGTTGCGTTCAGCGGCGAGAGGACTTCGGAGGCGAGCTTGCCGGCTTCTTCCAGCACCGCATCGACCACGTCTTCCGTGACGTCCTCCCAGCCCGGCAGGGTGTTGACCTGGTCGAGGCCAACCACGTGCTTCAGCACGAACTGCATGTCTTTCAGCGGAGCGGTGTATTCGGCCATTTTTTGTTTTCCTTTTTAGTGACTACAGTGTTGTCCGCCGATGAACGCCGATGAACACAGATAAAAGCAAAAAGAATGTTCGTGCCTGGCGTTCGCGAGCTGTCTAAACGGGCACGAGACCGAATGCTGTTATCCGTGTTCATCGGCGTTCATCGGCGGACCAACGCTTTAGTTCCCTAAAGCTTCGCGGTGAGCTCGGGGACAATCTGGAACAAGTCGCCCACAAGCCCGTAATCGGCCACCTGGAAAATCGGCGCCTCGGGATCCTTGTTGATCGCAACAATCACCTTGCTGTCCTTCATGCCCGCGAGGTGCTGGATGGCGCCCGAGATACCAATCGCGATATACAGCTCGGGTGCCACGATCTTGCCCGTCTGTCCCACCTGGTAATCGTTGGGGCAATAACCTGAATCGACCGCGGCCCGTGATGCGCCGATGGCCGCGCCCAGCTTGTCGGCGAGCGCGTCGAGCATCTTGAAGTTTTCGCCGCTGGCGAGGCCGCGGCCACCGGAGATCACGCGGCGCGCGCCGGCCAGCTCGGGGCGCGCGGTCTTGGTGAGTTCCTGCGAGAGGACTTTCGATTGCTGCGTATCGGGGCCGGCCGCGGCGATTTCCACCGTACCGGAGCCCGTGGCCGCGGCGGCATCGAAGCCGGTGGCGCGCACAGTGACTACCTTGATGGCGTCCGTTGACTGCACGGTGGCGAAGGCGTTGCCCGCATAGATCGGCCGTACGAAGGTGTCGGCCGACTCCACGCCGGAAATCTCCGAGACCTGCGCGACGTCGAGCATCGCCGCCACGCGCGGCATGAATCCCTTGCCGAAGGCGGAGGCGCTGGCAACGACATGTGAATAGTTCCTTGCGAGCGGCGTCACCAGCGCGGCGTAGTTCTCCGCGAGTCCGCCGTCGTAATGCGCGGCATCCACGTGCAGCACCTTGGAAACACCAGCGAGCTTCGCGGCGGCGTCGGCAGCAGCCTTCGAACCGGAGCCGGCAACGAGCACGTGCACGTCGCCACCCATCTTCGAGGCCGCAGTGACGGCGTTGGCGGTGCCGCCCTTGAGGATTGTCTTGTCGTGTTCTGCGATTACGAGAGCGGTCATTTCATTCCCATCAATTGGATCCCCGACGACTCGGGGATGATTCGACGACTGCCTTCGGCATCGTCAAATCACCTTCGCCTCATTCTTGAGTTTGTCGACGAGCTCGGCGACATCCTTCACCATCACGCCGGACTTGCGCTTGCCGGGTTCAACCACCTTGAGGGTCTTCAGGCGCGGCGCGACATCCACACCGAGGTCCCCGGGCTTCAGGTTCTCGAGCGGCTTCTTCTTCGCCTTCATGATGTTGGGCAGCGTGGCGTAACGCGGCGTGTTGAGGCGCAGGTCCGTGGTGATGATCGCCGGCAGCCTGATCTCGATGGTCTCGAGGCCGCCGTCGATCTCGCACGTGACGAGGGCCACGCCATCGCCGATCTCCACCTTGCTGGCGACAACCGCCTGCGGCCAATTGAGCAATGCGGCCAGCATCTGCCCGGTCTGGTTGGAATCGTCGTCGATCGCCTGCTTGCCGAGGATCACCAGGCCAGCGCCCTCCTTCTCCACCAGGGCCTTGAGCAGCTTGGCGACGGCGAGCGGCTGCAGCTCGACGTCCGTTTCCACCAGGATGGCGCGATCCGCCCCCATGGCGAGTGCGGTGCGCAGCGTCTCCTGGCAGGCGACAACCCCCGCGGAGGCAACAATCACTTCAGTTGCCTTGCCGGCTTCCCTCAGCTTGAGCGCCTCCTCGACGGAGATCTCGTCGAAGGGGTTCATCGACATCTTCACGTTGGTGAGCTCCACGCCGCTCTGGTCCGCTTTCACGCGCACCTTCACGTTGTAATCCACCACTCTCTTCACTGGAACAAGGATTTTCATGGTCAGCCAAGGTGCTTGCGGAAGAACTCCACGGTGCGGGCACGCGCGTCTTTTGCTGCAGCCTCATTATAAGAGCCCCGCATGTCGCAGTTGAAGCCATGACCGGCCGCGTAGAAATGGCTCGTCACCTGGGGATGAGCCGCGGCCACTTCCTTCGCCTTCTCCAGCGGGATGGAATGGTCGGTCTCGCCGAAGTGGAACATGGTCGGGACCGTGGGTTTCTCGTCCTTCAGCTGCGGCACGTCGCCGCCGTAATACGAAACCGCGGCCGCAAGGCCATTGGCGCGCGCCGCGGCGTACCAGGCGATGGTGCCGCCCCAGCAGTAGCCGACGATGCCCACCTTGCCCGCGCTTTGCGCGTAATCGATGGCGGCCTGTGCATCGGCAAGCGCCGTGTCATTGCTGATCTGGCCTTTGATGGCAACGCCCGCCTGGATTTCCGGCTGCGTGTAACCGGTTTCGTAGTTGCGCTGCACTCGGTCGTAGAGCGCCGGGGCGACAGCAAGATAGCCATCGGTCGCATAACCATCGGCCACGCTACGAATGTGCACATTGATGCCGAAGATCTCGGGGATCACAACCACGGCGCCGCGCGGTTTGCCTGCCGGCTCGGCTACATAGGCGTCAAAGGAGTGGCCGTCAGCGGCCTTGAGCTGGATGGTTTTTCCCACGGGTGATCCTCTGTTCGGATTGGGGTTTTCGAGTATATATGCATATAGAGCCTTGACGTATACACTCAGGGCCTCATGGACCGCCATAAAGGCGCTGCGGCGCCACCCAAGGGCAAAGCACCGGGCACCCAGAGCAACCAGCTGGCCCAGCAGCTCGAGGAGATGATCTTCTCGGGGCAGCTGCGCCCGGGCGAGAAGCTCGAGGAAGCCACCATCGCCGCCAAGTTCGGCGTTTCTCGCACTCCGGTGCGCGAGGCAATCCAGCGGCTGGTCGCCACCGGCATGGTGGAAGTGCGACGCCGCAAGGGCACCATCGTCACGCAGCTCACCATGCCGCGCCTCATCGGCATGATCGAGATGATGGCAGAGATGGACATCCTGGCCGCGCGGCTGGCAGCCCGCCGCGCCACCGCGGAAGAACGTGACGTGCTGGACGATATCCTCGAGCGCTCGAAGACTTCGGTGAGCGACCAGATGGCGTACACGCGCCTCAATCGCGAATTCCACTGGGCGCTCTACTCGTCCACGCACAACCACTATCTCGAAGACGTGGCACTGCGCACCTGGAAAGTGCTGCAGCCCTATCGCAACTTTCGCCTCGACCAGCCCAATCGGCGCAAGGATTCGCTTGCGGAGCACGAGTCGATCTACGAAGCGATCCGCACAAGCGACGGGGACCGCGCGGCCGCGCAGATGGCTTCACACGTGAAGGTGGGCGGCGTGATCGCGGACTTCGTCTTCAGCCTGCCGACCCACTCGATCGAGAGCGACTAGCCCTGCCCCTTGCGGGCGTGATTGGTCATCGCCTCGAGCACCACGCGTCCTTCGAGATCCACGATGGTTGTACGCACGACCGCGGTGAGCCGGCCGCTGTGGACAATGGTGGCCTTCGCGTGCAGCGCCGGGCCGGTTCCCGGGCTCACGTACCACGCTGATATTCCGACCAGCCGCCATTCGTCTCCCAGGGCACCCACGGCCGTCGTGCCCGCGATTGCAAACGTGATTCCGCCCTGCGTATGGCCGACACGATTGCCGACGTGCAAGCCGTTCGCGAACTCGAGTGTCGCGCCCCCTTCTACCGCCTGCGGCACCAGTCCCCAGAATCGATCGATGAAGGCGCCCGGGCCGGACTGCATCGCACGCGTGGCGCGCGCGTAGACATCGCGCTCCTGCTCGTTCAGCTCCGACGTTGCGAGAGGCGCGACCTCGGGATCCACACCGCGCTTGCGCATTGGAAGTGGCGCGGTGCCTGCACGATTGCCCAGCGCCACGAAAGTGCCGGATCCCGTACCCACCAGGGCGCCGTCCCCGGCTCGCAGTTCCACGCGCATCAGGCCCAGGCGGCCTGAGGCGCGCTGCGCGAATCCATCGAAGCTTCCCGCGGAGGTAATTCGTCCCCGGGCCGGCGCCCCGGTGAGCTGCAGCGACATTGAAACCGTGGCCATGCGCGTGTCGGGTCCGACCTGCCCACGCATCACCCCACCCATGCCGATGTCCAGCAGGACACACAGCGGGCCCAGGGCCAGGTGCCCGTGGGTGTCAGTGCAGTGCGGCCCGGGATCCACCGTCAGCGTCGCCGACTTGTCGTCCACCGCTTCAAACGACGCCTGCAGGAAGTTTCCGGGGAAATTCCAGCCCGGAATCCGGTTCAGTGCGAGGCCTTTGAGGACCTGATTCAGCTCGTTTTCCATTGAATATGTATGACGTATCCGGGTATCCGTAGATAGATTTATAAATATACACAGCATGATAATATGCATCCAACATCAGCAATCAAGGCCGACAAGACAATGCCACGGCTGGACGACCAGATACGCAGCTTCATCGGGATGCAGACCGAAATCCAGCTCACGGCGGATGCCGTCGAGCGCGGCGCCGTCCGCCGCTACGCACAGGCCATCATGGATGTTGATCCCATCTACATGGACCCCCCCGCAGGCAGCCGCTACCAGAAGCCGGTGGCGCCGCCGCTGTTTCCCAACGCGATGCTGCGCCTGCCTTTTGGTGACCCGGACCTGGTGACGCAGCGCGCCGAGGATCCGCACTTCGATGGCGCGGTGGGCTCGTCGACCATGGGCCTGCCGCCACTCCCGCTTGTCGGCAGCCCGCTGCTCAACGGCGGCACCGAAGTGGAAATGTATCGCTTCGCCGAACACGGCGAGCAGGTCTGGCTGCAGTCGCGCTACCTCGACATCTACGAGAAGGAATCGTCGAAGGGCGTGATGCTGATGGTCGTGATCGAGACCGACTTCCTCGACCGCGACCGCAAGCTGATCATGCGTTTCCGCAAGACGCAGATCCGCCGCTAGCCATGGACACAACCGCCATGAAGCAGAACTATTTCGAAGACATCGCCGAAGGCCAGGACATCGCACCGATGCGCAAGGGGCCACTCACCACGGTGCACCTGATGCGCTGGTCGGCCACGATGGAGAACTGGCACAAGATCCACTACGACGAGAAATTCACCGTCGAGCACGACAAGCTGCCCGGCCTGCTGGTGAATGGCTCCTTCAAGCAGCAGTTCGTGATGCAGTACCTCAAGGATTTCGCCGGGCTCGAGGGCTGGGCGTGGAAGGCGAAGTTCCAGTTCCGCGCCATGGATGTCGTCGGCACCACGCTGAACGTCTGGGCGCGCGTGAAACGAAAGATCCTGGTAGAAGGCTTCGGCCTGGTCGAGGTGGAGCTTGGCATCAGGAACCTCGACGACCGCGAATCGACACCGGGAATGGCCTTGATCGCCCTGCCCCTTCGCGGCGGGCCAAGGATCCCCTACCCGTTTGTACCGCCGTCCACGGACCCGTGGAAAGGCGCCAAGGAATAGAGCCTCCAAAGGAGACCGACATGGCTGATTGGCCGAAGTCCATCCATATCCACGAAGAAGGCCCGCGCGAAGGCTTCCAGTTCGAGAAGGGCCAGATCTCCACCGATTCGAAGGTGGAACTGATCGATGCGTTGTCGCAGACCGGATTGCAGGAAATCCAGGTGGTCTCCTTCGTGAACCCGAAACGCGTCCCCGGCATGGCGGACGCCGATCAAGTGGTCGAGAAGTTCACCAAAAAGCCGGGGGTGAAGTACTCGGGCCTGTGGCTCAACGAGCAGGGCCTGCATCGCGCGATCGCCACCCACAAGATCGACGTCAAGGGCCGCATGGTGCTCTGCGCCTCGGAGCCCTTCCTGCAGCGCAACCAGAATTCGTCCCTCGACCAGATGGTCCAGGGCGTGCGCAACATGATCGGCGTCTACAAGCAGAACGGCATCGCCATCGAGGAAGGCGGCGTGCAGGCGGCTTTCGGCTGCAACTTCAAGGGCGACATCCCGGTGGAAGACGTGCTGATGATCGTGCATCGCATCATGTCGATTGCCGCCGAAAACGAAATCAAGCTCAAGAACCTGGTGCTGGCCGATACGATGGCCTGGGCCACGCCGCGCAAGATCCGCGGTGTCGTCGGCGCCGTACGCGAGCGCTACCCCGACCTCAACATCACGCTGCACCTGCATGACACGCGTGGCATGGGCATCGCCAACGCATATGCCGGCCTCGAGATGGGGGTGCACCAGTTCGATTCTTCCGTCGCCGGCCTGGGTGGCTGCCCGTTCGCGGCGCACAAGGGGGCGGCCGGCAACGTCTGCACCGAAGACCTGGTCTTCATGTGCGAGGAGATGGGCATCGACACTGGTGTCGACCTCGACAAGCTGATCGCCGCTGCGAACCTCGCCGAGGAAATCGTCGGTCATCCGCTGCCGGGTTCGGTCAAGCAGGGTGGCAGCCTCAGGGTGCTGCGCGACAAGGCCCGCGCCGCCGCATCCACCGCGACGACCGCTTGAGCCTGCCATGGGACTGACCCGAGAGCTGGGCGACTTCATCGCCCGCACCACTTACCGCGACCTGCCGCCCGAGGGCATCGCGGTGGCGAAACTGGGCTTCGTCGATTGCGTCGGCGTGATGTTGGCCGGCAGCGTCGAGCCGGTGGCCGAAATCGTCGCGCGTACCGTGCTTGATGGCTGCGAGAAGCCCGAGGCCGCGATTTTCTTCACCTCGCGCCGCGCACCTGCCCCGCTTGCCGCATGGGTCAACGGCGCCGCCGCGCACGCGCTGGACTATGACGATGCCGGCGGCCACCGCAGCGCGATCCTCGTGCCGGCGTTGCTGGCTGAAGGTGAAGCGCTGGGCGCGAGCGGCCAGGACATGATCACCGCGTACGTGGTTGGCTTCGAAGTCTGGTCGGAACTCGCGCTGCGCGAAAAAGGCCAGCTGCACGAGCGCGGCTGGCATCCCACCGGAATCTACGGCGCGCTCGCCGCCGCCGCGGCCTGCGCCAAGCTGCGTGGCCTCGACGGCGAAACCAGCGCTACGGCCCTCGGCATCGCCGCTTCGCAAGCCAGCGGGCTCGTCGCCAACTTTGGCTCCATGACCAAGCCCTTCCATGCGGGCAATAGCGCCCGGGCAGGCGTCATGGCCGCGCGCCTCGCGGCCAATGGAATGACCGCCTCTGCCAATGCGCTCGAGCATGGGCGCGGTTTTCTTTCCGCCATATCGCAGGACGGAGACTTCGACGCCAAGTCGCCTTCGAAGATCGGCCGCGAATGGCGCATCCCGATCGAGGGCGTGTCGATCAAGAAATTCCCCACCTGCTACTGCACCCATCGCACCATCGACGCGATGCTGGACCTCGCCGCGTTGCACGACATCAAGGCAGGTGATGTCGACGAGATCGAGGTTCTCATCGGCAAGACGCAGAAGGCGATCCTGCACGCGGACCAGCCCACCACCGGGCTCGAGGGCAAGTTCAGCATCCAGTTCGTGATGGCGTGTGCGCTCATCAACCGCAAGGTGACGCTTGGGGAGCTCACGGATCCAGTGGTGCAGCGCGCCGACATCCAGGCGCTGATGCCGCGCGTGAAGGTCACGCTGCTGGAAGGCTACGACCCGGTCCTCACCCAGTACTCGCCGTGGGACCAGGTGAAGGTGCGCCTGAAGGATGGCCGCGTGCTGGAAAGCGCGCAGGTGAAACGCGCCAAGGGACACATCAGCCGCCCGCTGAACGAGCAGGAGCTGTTCGAGAAGTTCTCCTCCTGCCTCGACTTCGCCGCTTCCGACCTCGATCGCCGCGGGCTCTTCGAGACCCTCAACCACCTCGACCAGCAGGGCGCCGGATGGCTGGTGCGCGTGATCGCAGCGAGGGGACGCGCTGTGCAGGCCGCAACCGTTTGACTGGAACCGACATGAACGACCATTCGATGACCGCTGCAACACCCTTCACGCTGCCCGCCGAGATCGAGGAGCTGCGCCAGCTTGCTCGCAAGATCGTGCGCGAGGAGATGCTTCCGTTGGAGCAGAAATACCTCGCCCATCCAGCCAAATCGCACAGCCTGCGCGCGCGCGATGCGCTGCGCGCGATCTTCCCGCCGGAAGTTGTCCAGAAGCTCTACGGCATCTCGAAGGACACGGGCCTCTGGGGACTCAACATTCCCGAGGAACACGGCGGCAGCGGCCTGCCGCTGCTGGCCAAGGCGGTGATCATGGAGGAGTTCTACTACTGCGCGGTGCCCTTCCCGCTCGCGGAAGTGCCCAACATCCTCTACCACTGCAAGGGCGAGCAGGTCGAAAAGTACCTCAAGCCCTGCATCGACGGCACCAAGATCGCGGCCTTCGCGCAGACGGAGCCGAACGCAGGCAGCGACCCGGGCGGCATGATGAAGACACGCGCCGTGAAGGATGGCGACTCGTGGGTCATCAACGGCACCAAGATGTGGATCTCGAACGCGCTCGCCGCGGACTTCGTGATGGTCCAGGCAGTCACCGACACGGAGAAGCGCCAGAAGGGCGGCATCACGATGTTCCTCGTGGACCGCAGCAACCCGAACATGAAGGTGGTCGAAGGTGGGCTACCGACGTGGCTCGACCAGACGCCGTCGCAATTCATCGTCAACTTCGATGATTGCCGCGTGCCCGCCGATTGCGTGCTGGGCGAGGTGGGCCAGGGATTCGTCATGGGCCAGAAGTGGCTCACGATCATGGATCGCCTGCTGCGCGGCCCCTTCTGCCTCGGCAAGATGCAGCGCGGCCTCGACATGTCGATCGACTGGGCCAAGCAACGCGTGACCTTCGGCAAGCCGCTCTCGGAGCGCCAGGCGATCCAGTGGAAAATCGTCGATATGTACGTGAAGATCCGCGCGGTCCGCGCGCTGATCTACGAAGTGGCCGCGCGCGCCGATGCGGGCGAAGACGTGCGCACCGAAGCCGCAGTGGTGAAGCTCACCGCTGCCGAGTGGGGCACGCAATGCCTCGATGACGCCATCCAGATCCATGGCGCCATGGGTGAGGCCCTGGAACTGCCGCTTTCCCTTTTCTTCCGCTACGTGCGCCACGCGCGCATCGGCGGGGGCACCGACGAGATCCAGAGAATGATGATCGCGCGGATGTTGCTCAAGTAGGACGCACCGGAGAGACTCCCATGTCGAAAGCATCGAAAGGCCCGGAAGCTGCGGGTCCGCTGAAGGGCCTGCGCGTCATCGACGTGGGCATGGTGTTCGCGGGTCCGCTGGTGGCTTCGCACCTGTCGGATCTCGGCGCCGACGTGATCAAGATCGAACACCCGAAAGGTGACGAAGTCCGCGGGCTCGGGCGCTACAAGGATGGCGAGGGCCTCTGGTGGCGCATCACCGCGCGCAACAAGCGTGTGGTCGCCGCCGACATCGGCAAGCCCGAGGGTGCGGAGATCGTGCGCCGCCTGGTGAAGGATGCCGACGTGCTGATCGAGAACTTCCGTCCCGGTCGCATCGCCTCCTGGGGCCTGGGCTACGAGGAGCTCTCGAGGATCAATCCTCGCCTGGTGATGCTGCACATCAGCGGCTACGGGCAGACCGGTCCCTACCAGCACAAGCCGGGCATGGGCACGCTGGCCGAATCGTTCAGCGGCTTCGCCATGGTGACTGGTGAGTCCGGCGGACCTCCGACGCTGCCGCAGTTCCCGTTTGCAGACGGCGTGGCCGCGATGTATGGCGCCTACGCGGTGATGTCCGCGCTCTGGGCGCGCGAGCGGAACGGCGGCGAGGGCGACGAGATCGACTTGAACCTCTATGAACCGATGCTGGCGCTGATGGGCCCGATGGTCATCGACTACGACCAGCTCGGCCACATCGCCAAGCGCCGCGGTAACCGCTCCACCTGGAGTGTGCCGCGCAACTCATATCGCACCAAGGACGACAAATGGGTGGCGGTGTCGAGTGCCGCCAACTCCATCGCCATGCGCATGTTCCGCGCCATTGGCCGCCCGGACATGGCTGACGACCCCACGCTCGCCACCAATCCGCTGCGGGTCAAGCGCCTGGACGAATGCGACGGCGCCATCGCCGGCTGGATCGCGCAGCACACGCAGCAGGAAGTCCTCGACCAGTTCGAGAAGTTCGAAGTCGTGGCCGGGCCCATCTGCGATGTGGAACAACTGATCAACGACCCGCAGGTTGCTCACAACAAAACCATCGTCGAGATGCCCGATCCCAAGCTCGGCAAGGTGCGCATGCAGAACGTGATCGCGCATTTCACCAAGGCCCCCGGCAAGATCCGCTGGATCGGCCGCCATCGCATCGGCTACGACACCGGCGACGTGCTCTCCGAACTCGGCTACAGCGACGAGGAAATCGGCGCCATGGAAGCCAAGGGACTGGTGAAGCGCTTCACGGAAGAGGGGCCTGCCAAATGACCAGAACTGAATACAACGAGGAGAAACTCATGAAACGCTTCACACTAAAGACGCTTGCCGCCACGTTCCTGTTCGCCTTCGCCGGCGTCTCGCAGGCCGCATTCCCCGATAAGCCGATCAAGCTCGTCGTGCCCTTCCCGCCCGGCGGCACCACCGACGTGGTCGCGCGCCAGGTGGCGCCGAAGGCGGCCGAGATCCTCGGCCAGCCGATCATCATCGAGAACAAGGGTGGCGCGGGCGCCAGCATCGGCTCCGACTTCGTCGCGAAGTCACCGGCCGACGGCTACACGCTGCTGGTCGCGACCAACTCGCACACCGCCAACCCGTTCATCTACAAGTCCCTGCCCTACGACACGGTGAAGGACTTCACCTCGATCGCGCTGATTGGCGACAACCCCGGCATCTTCGTGGTCCACCCGTCGGTGCCCGCGAACAACGTGAAGGAATTCGTGGCGTATGCCAAGGCGGCCAATCCGCCACTCGGCTTCGGCAGCGCCGGCGCCGGAACCTATCCGCACCTCTCGGCCGAACTCTTCAAGGACCAGGCCGGCATTCCCATGATGCACGTCCCGTACAAGGGCGCAGGCCCGGCACTCATCGACCTGCTCGGCGGCGTCTATCAGTTCAAGGTCGAAGGTTCTGCTACGGCGATGGCGCATATCAAGGCGGGCAAGCTCAAGGCGCTTGGCGTGACCAGCAGGGAGCGCATCGCCGCGGCACCCGATCTGCCGACCGTTGCAGAGCAGGGTTATCCCGAATACGAAACCAACTTCTGGATGGCGATCCTCGGGCCGGCCAACATGCCGAAGGACGTGAAGGACAAGCTCGAAGCTGCGTTCGTGAAGGCACTCAAGGACAAGGACTTGATCGCCAAGCTCGAAGGACTGAGCGTGCGCGTGATGGGAGGCTCCGCGAATGACACCGATGCCTTGATCACCAAGGAACTGAAGATGTGGCCGCCGATCGTCAAGAAGGCCGGCATCACGGCCAACTGATGGTGGCCCGCACCGCGCTTTACGCCGCAGTTGGCGCGCGGCTCACCCAATACGACATCGATGTGGATGGAGCCGCGCTCACGGAGCGCGGCTCCATCACGCTCCCGATCGGCATCCAATACGCCTGGGCGCATGGCTCGAAGCCGTTTCTCTACGTTGCCTGCAGTGACGGGGGCCTGGGCGTGGCCGGGACCACGCACTGCCTCTGCGCGCTGAAAGTCGGCCCTGACGGTTCGCTCTCACCACATGGCAAGGCTGTCCCGCTGCAGTGGCGCCCCGTGCACGCGAGTGTCGATCGCGATTCAACCCACGTGCTCGTCGCCTACAACGATCCAAGCGCCTATTCGGTGTTCCGGATTGGCGCGGACGGCGCAATCGGCGCGATGGTGCCGCAGCCGCCACCGCCGCCGATGCACACCACCGCGCACCAGATCCTCGTCACGCCGAAGAACGATACGGTGCTGCTCCCTATTCGCGGCACCGACGCGGAAGGCGGACACGGCGAGGACCCGGGAAGCATCGAGGTGTTCAACTACCGCGCCGGCGCCCTCACGCACCGGCAATCGCTGGCGCCGGATGGCGGCTTCGGCTTCGGTCCGCGCCACATCGACTTCCATCCGAATGGTGAGTGGGTCTACCTCTCGATCGAACGGCAGAACGAAATCGCGCTACTCAAGCGCGGCAAGGCACTCGAGGGGCCGTTCTTCCGCAAGACATCGCTCAGGCGCCCACACGAGGAGAAGCCGCGGCAACTGGGTGGCGCAATCCATGTCCACCCGGCGGGCCATACGGTTTATGTCTCGAATCGCGCCGACGGCATGGTCGACGTCGATGGAGTGAAGGTCTTCAACGGTGCCGAAAACACCATTGCCGTCTATTCGATCGATGCAGCCACGGGCGAGCCCACCTTGGTCCAGGCCGAAGACACGCGTGGCATGCACGTGCGCACGTTCCACATCGATCCCTCGGGACGGCTGCTGGTGGCCGCGAACATGCGAACCCGCAACGTGCTCGAGAGCGGCGCTCCCCGCGCGGTGCCCGGCGGCCTTTCCGTCTATCGCATCCTCGATGACGGCCAGCTGCAGTTCATTCGCAAATACGACATCGACGTGAGCAAGGCCAACCTCTTCTGGATCGGGATGGTCGAGCTTGCGCGGACCTAAGTAGCAGCTCGGCAACGCGGGCGGCGATTCTTGAACACAGAGGACACTGAGGCAACACAAGAGGAAAGGCAAAGCCTTCTGGTGATCCGTGGCCGCGGCCATCAGCACGAATCGCATTCATGTTGTTGCTTTCCTCTTGTGTTGCCTCTGTGTGCTCCGTGTTGAAACAAGGCGCCTCAACCTTGGTGGAGCTCGACTAAGGGACGAGGATGACCTTTCCATGCGTCGCGCCGCTTTCCATCGCGGCGTGCGCTTCAGCGGCACGATCCAGCGGTAGAACCTTGCCCACGATCACCTTCATCCGGCCGCTCGCGTAGAGCGGCCACATTTCTTCGCAGACGCGTTTCAGCAGTGCCTGCTTCTGCGCCGGAGTCCGCGTCTTCAGCATGCTGCCGGTGATCACGGCGCGTTTCGACATCACCGCGCGAAGGTCCAGCGTGGCCTCCGCCCCGGTGTTGACCGCGATGACCACGATGCGGCCATCCATGCGCAGCATCTCCAGGTTGCGGGCAAGATAGCTGGCGCCCGCGACATCGAGGATCACGTCCACGCCACCCGCCTTGACGATGGGTGCCACGAAATCCTCATCGCGATAGTTGAAGCAGCGCTCTGCCCCTAGCGCCTCGGCGATGCCGCATTTATCCTTCGAGCCGGCGGTGGCGAACACGCGAATGCCACGCGCATGCGCCAGCTGGATGGCCGTGGTGCCTATGCCGCTCGCGCCGCCATGCACCAGCAGCGTTTCGCCCTTCACCAGGCGACCGCGCTCGAATACGTTGTCCCAGACTGTGGCTGCGGTTTCGATGATGCCGCCTGCTTCGGGTGCTCCCAGGCCTGCGGGAGGAGGCAGGCACTGAACGGCAGGCACAACCACGTATTCCGCGTAACCACCACCGGCCACCAGCGCGCACACGGTATCACCGGCCTTGAAGCCTTCGCCGTCGTTCACGACATGGCCGAATACTTCGAGTCCAGGCCGCCCGGATGCATCTGCGGATTTCGAGCGGCCGGATCGCAGGTTGAGGTCGGCGCCGTTAACGCCCGCCGCCGCGACTCTGACAAGCACTTCACCGGCCGCAGGCTGCGGGATCGGCTCCTCGCGAACCTTCAGCACGTCGGGTCCACCCGGCGTGTCGTAGTACACCGCGCGCATCGTGCTCACTTGCGCGCCTCCAGAGCTTCCCAACGCGCCAGCAGCTTCGAGAGCTCGCCTTCGATCTCCTCATTGCGCAACGTGAGCGCCTTCGGATCAGCGGAGCGGTCTTGATAGACGGCGGGATCGGCGAGCTTGTGTGTGATCACGCCCTGCTCCGCCTCCAGCGCCTCGAGCTGCGCGGGCAGCGTTTCCAATTCGCGTGTCTCCTTGTAGCTGAGTTTCACCTTCCTGGCCTTCGGGGTGGCCGCGGCGGCGCCATCCGCCTCGCGTCCCGCCGACTTCTTTTCCTTGTCGGAGGCCTTGCGAGCACGCTGCCAGTCCGTATAGCCGCCGGCATATTCCTTCCAGTGGCCGTCGCCTTCGAACGCGATGGTCTGCGTCACCACGTTGTCGAGGAATGCACGGTCGTGGCTCACGAGGAACAGCGTGCCGCTGTATTCCTGCAGAAGTGATTCGAGCAACTCGAGTGTCTCGATGTCGAGGTCGTTCGTCGGCTCGTCCAGCGCAAGCACGTTCGCCGGCCGGCTGAAGAGCCGCGCCAGCAGCAGGCGATTGCGCTCGCCTCCCGAGAGGGATTTCACCAACGCGCGAGCGCGCTCCGGTGGAAACAGGAAATCGCCGAGGTAACTCATCACGTGGCGGCGCGCGCCTTCGATCTCGACGAAGTCGCTGCCGGGAGCAATCGTGTCCGCGAGCGTGGCTTCCTCATCGAGCACGGCGCGAAACTGGTCGAAGTAGGCGACTTCCACCTTGGTACCAAGGCGCGCGGTGCCGGTGTCCGGCTCCAATTCCCCCAGGATCAACTTGAGCAGTGTCGTCTTGCCGGTGCCATTGGGGCCGATGAGCCCGATCTTGTCGCCACGCATGATGCGATCCGAGTAGTTGTCGACGATCTTGCGCCCGCCATAGCTCTTGCTCACGTGCTCGAGTTCCGCCACCAGCTTGCCCGAGCGTTCTCCCGCACCAATCGAAAGCTCGACTTTGCCGAGACGGTCGCGGCGTGCAGCTCGTTCGTTTCGCAACTGCTCCAGGCGCCGGACACGGCCTTCATTGCGCGTGCGGCGGGCTTCGACGCCCTTGCGGATCCACGCCTCCTCCTGCGCCAGCACCTTGTCGAACTTGCGGTTGACCGTCGCCTCTATGGCGAGCTGCTCCGCCTTGCGCGTCTCGTAGGCCGCGAAATTTCCGGGATAACTCATGAGGGCGCCGCGATCGAGCTCGACGATGCGGGTGGCCACGCGATCCAGGAAGCGCCGGTCGTGCGTCACCACGAGCACCGCACCCGGGAAGGCCGCGAGGGTTTCCTCGAGCCACTCGATCGCACTCACGTCGAGGTGGTTGGTGGGCTCGTCGAGCAGCAGCAGTTCGGGCTCCAGCACCAGCGCACCCGCGAGTGCGACACGTTTCTTCTGGCCGCCCGAGAGTGTCCCGACAATCGACTCCCCCGTGAGATGCAGGCGGTCGAGCGCAATCTCGACGCGATGATTCAGCGACCAGGCATCGCCCTCCGGCAGCGCCGCACGCAACGCGGCACCCGCGGCTTCGAATACCGTAAGCTCGGGGTCGAGTGTCGGCTCCTGCGCCACGCTTGCCACTCGCGCTCCGGGTTCGAGCCAGACGCGGCCGTCATCGGCCTTGGCGACTCCTTCCACGATGCGCAGCAGGCTGGACTTGCCGGTGCCGTTGCGGCCGATGAGGCCGATGCGCTCGCCCGCCTCGACCACGAGGTCGGCATGGTCGAGCAACGCCACGTGGCCGTAGGCGAGGCAGACTTCGGTGAGTTGGAGTAGCGGCACTGCGGGAGGGCGCGCGAGGAAGCTGGCGGAGAGACATCGATTATAGCCTGCGGGCGTTCGGCGCCCCTTCGCCGCTGCGCGTGGCGCAGGGCGCTGGAGCGACTAGCGGGAAGTGGTACGCACCGCCGCGGGCTTCGTGCCGGGCAGCATCTTCTGCGCCGCGTACACGACCCCCAGCAGCGCGAGCCCGGCGATATCCGAAGCGTAGCCCGGATTGATCAGCAGCAGCGCCGCGAGGACCAACAAGCCGCGCTCCACCCACTTCGCCTCGCGCAACAGGTAGCCCTGCAGGCCGGCCGAGAGGCAGACCACGCCGATTACCGCCGATACCGACGAGCCGATGACCGTCATCGGATCGCCGATGGTGAGCAGCGCCGGCTCGTAGACGAACATGAACGGCACGATGTACGTGGGCGCGGCGATACGCATCGATTCCCACCCCGCGCTCCACACGCTGGTGTGAGCCAGGCCTGCCGCCGCGAACACCGCCAGCGCTACGGGCGGGGTGATCGCCGAGAGGATGGCGAAGTAGAAGGCGAACATGTGCGCGGCGGGAACGGCCGCGCCGAGCTTGATGAGCGCGGGCACCAGCAGCGAGACCATCACGATGTACGACGGCGTCGTCGGCATGCCCATGCCGAGCACGATGCCCGCCACCGCGGTGAGGATGAGCGCGAGCGCCAGGTAGTCCTGCGACAGGCCCACCACGAACTGGGTGAAGACGATGCCGAGGCCGGTGATGGTGACGCAACCAATCACGATTCCCGCACAGGCGCACGCCATGGCGACCGCGAGTGAGTTGCGCGCGCCATCCTCGAGCGCCGACCACACGCTCGACCAGTGGATGTCCTTGCGGGTGGTCGAGCGCATCAACGCAACAGGCATGCAGGCGAGAGCGCCGACCAGCGCGCACAGCGGCCCCGAATACCCGAACATCAGCCCGAAGAGCACCAGCAGCGCCGGGATGAAGAGGTGGCCGCGATCCTTCATTACGGTCAGGAAACGCGGCAGCTCCGAACGCGGCACGCCCGCTAGCCCGTAGCGCTTGGCCTCGAAGTGCACCGCGCAAAACACGGCCACGTAGTAGAGCACTGCGGGGATGGCGGCCCACAGCGCCACCTGCGAATACGGCACCGCCAGGAACTCGGCCATCACGAAAGCGGCCGCGCCCATCACCGGCGGCATGATCTGTCCTCCGGTTGAGGCCACGGCCTCCACGGCGGCGGCGAAGGACGGCCGGAACCCGGTGCGCTTCATGAGGGGAATGGTGATCGGGCCATCAACCATCACGTTGGCCACGGCGCTCCCGGAAACGGTGCCGAAGAGGCTCGAGGAGACGATCGAGACCTTGCCCGGCCCGCCCGCGCTGTGACCGGTGATCGACATCGCGAAGTCCATGAAGAGCTGGCCGGCGCCGCTTTTCTCCATGAACGCGCCGAAAAGCACGAACAGGATCACGTAGCTCGCGGAGACGCCAAGGGTCGAGCCGAAGATGCCCTCGGTGGAGAAGTAAAGCTGCTCGATCAGGACCTGCGGCGTCACGCGCGTGAAACCGATGGCGTAGATCAGGAAGGCGGCCGCGGTGAGGGGCAGCGGCCAGCCGATCACGCGCCGCGTCGCATCCAGCACCACCAGCACAGCGGCGACCCCCCAGGCCTTGTCGGCGAGCGTGAGGTCATCGATGTAGATGATGCGATTGATGAAGTATTGGTAGCCAAAGAAGATGTGCAGCACCGCGCCCCAGCCCGCCGCGAGCAACAGGAGGTCGAGCACGCGCCAACCCGGCGCCCCCAGCGGGCGCAGCGGGAACAGCACATAGAGGAGCGTGAGGGCGAACAGCAGGTGGACGCCACGGAAAATCACCGCCTCCGGTGGACCGAAGGCGGCGCAATACATGTGGTACAGCGACATCGCAACGGCGACCAGGCCGATCGCCAGCGCGAGCGGCCTCGAACGAGGCGCAGTGGCCTGCGCCTCATCCAGCACGACCGCGGTGCCTTCCTGCGGAGCCGGAACCTCCACGGCCTAGATGGCGCCGACTTCCTTGTAGTACCTGGCGGCACCCTTGTGCAGCGGCACGCCGATGTCCACTGCCATGTCCTTCGCGGTGAGCCCCTTGATCGGTTTCACCACCGCGGCCATCGCATCGACGTTCTGCGCCATCGCCTTGGTCATCTTGTAGACGGTGTCTTCGGGCAGGTCGCAGCTCGCGATGATGTGGGTGGAATACCCGATCACCTTCACGTCGTGGTCCTGCTTCGGATAGGTGCCGGCCTTGATGGTGAGCGGATGGTAGCCGGCGTTTTCCTTGCGCAGGCTCGCCATGGTCTTGTCGTCCACGGGCACGAGGTTCACGTCGCGGGCGCTGGCAAGGTCCATCACAGCCGACGCCGGCGCCGTGGTGCCGAGGGTCATCACCTGGGCGTGCCCGTCCTTCATCAGCGAGACGGCGTCGGTGTACGACGCCTGGAAGTTCGCCTTCGCGAGCGACTGGTAATCGAGTCCGTTCAGCTTGAGCACGGTGGCGGTGAGTGTCTCTGCGGTGTTGCCCTTCGGCTGCGTGACCAGCGTCTTGCCCTTGAGGTCAGCGTACGACTTGATGCCGGAATCAGCCGATGCGACCACCTGGAAGTATTGCGGATACAGGTTCGCCACCTGGCAGACATGCTCGGCCTTGCGCGGGAACGGCGCGCGTCCGGCGACGCCGTCCACGGTGCTCGATGAATTTCCGAAGGCGACCTGCGCCTTGCCCTCGTCCACGCCGCGCACGTTGGCCACGCCGGCGCCCGGCGTCTGCTGGATCTTCAGGCCCGGGACGGCTTTTTCCCACATGTTCATCAGCGCGCCGCCGAGGGGAATCCACGAGCCGCCCTGAGGGCCGGTCATGAACGTGACTTGCTGCGCGGCCGCGGGACCGGCCATCGACAGGGCTGCTGCGACCGCGGCTCCGACGGTGATGCGTTGGACGATGCGTTTCATGGGTTCTCCTCCGGTGCATGGGTTTGGGAGCGTGGGGCGATTCCTGGCCCGACGTCGCGATCATTGCCGCGATTGGTACCGGGGTTATGGTAGTCCGTCCGGGGCGGTGTCGCCATGGCCGCGCCCTTTCCGGGGAGCCGGCTACAACTCCCGGGCCTGCTGCCTGAGGACGAATTTCTGGATCTTGCCGGTGGAGGTCTTCGGCAGCTCGCCAAAGACGATGGAGCGCGGAACCTTGAATCCGGCAAGGTGTTCCCGGCACCAGGCCACGACTTCTTCGGCCGAAAGTTGCGCGCCGGGTTTCGCCACCACGAAGGCACACGGGGTCTCGCCCCACTTCTCGTCGGGGCGTGCGACCACTGCTGCCTCCATCACCTTCGGATGGCGATAGAGGCATTCCTCGATTTCCAGCGAGGAAACATTCTCTCCGCCAGTGATGATGATGTCCTTCGAGCGGTCCTTGACCTCGATGTAGCCGTCCGCGTGCCACACGCCAACGTCTCCCGTGTGATACCAGCCCTCGCGGAACGCATCCTTCGTGGCGCGTTCGTTCTTGAGGTAACCCTTCATGATGGTGTTGCCGCGAAGCATCACTTCACCCAGCGTCTCGCCATCGCGTGGCGCCGGTTCGTGCGTCCGGGGATCGGCGACGATCGCGCCATCGAGCGTCGGATAACGTACGCCCTGCCGGGCCATCAGTCGCGCCCGGTCCGTGAGTCCGAGATCGTTCCAGTCTTCCTGCCAGGCGCAGATCGTTGCGGGACCGTAGCTTTCAGTGAGTCCATAGAGATGGGTCACGTTGAAGCCCATCTTCTCCATCGCCTCGATGATCGCCGAAGGTGGAGCGGCGCCGCCGGTGGCGACTTCGACGCGATGCGCAAACGTTAGTTTCACGGTATCGGGCGCGTGGACCAGCATGTTGAGCACGATGGGTGCGCCGCACATGTGCGTGACGGCATGATGCTCGATCGCCGGGAAAATCAGCGCGGGATCGACCTTGCGCAGGCAGATATGCGTTCCACCCACCGCTGTCACGGCCCACGGGTACGTCCAGCCGTTGCAATGGAACATCGGCAGCGTCCACAGGTAAACCGAGCGCGGCGTGAGGCCGAAGGCGAGCGCATTGCCGAGTGCGTTCAGGTAGGCGCCGCGATGATGATAGACGACGCCCTTCGGATCGCCCGTGGTGCCGGAGGTGTAGAGCAGCGCGAGCGAGTCCCACTCGTCCTCGGGTCCGGGAAGCGCAAAGGCCGGGTCACCCTGCGCGATCCACGACTCATAATTGAAGGAGCCGAGGAGATCACCCGAGGCTGCGAGAGGATCGTCGATGTCCACGACCAATATCCCGCGCCCCAGATTTTTCAGCGCCTCGCGAATGATGGGCGAGAACTCGCGATCGGTGATGAGCACCTTCGCTTCGCCATGATTGAGGCAGAAGGCGATGGTGGCCGCATCGAGTCGATAGTTGAGCGCGTTGAGTATCGCGCCCAGGCCGGGTACCGCGTAGTGCGCCTCCAGCAACGCCGGCACGTTGGGCGCCATGATCGCTACCGTGTCCCCTCGTCCTACCCCATGGGCGGCCAGCACCGACGCCAGCCGACGCACGCGCTCCCCGAACTGCCGGTACGTGTAGCGCGTGTCGCCGTGGATGACGGCGATCTTCCCCGGATACACCTCCGCCGCGCGCACCAGGAAATCGACCGGCGTGAGCGCGGCGAAATTGGCAGCGTTGCGGTCGAGCGTCAAGCCGGAGGGAACTCCGGGAAGGAAGGAATCTCGCCCTCCTCGAAGAGCCACGCCGCATCGTGCGAGCGCCAGATGCGGCGGGCGGGCCGGATGCCGGGGTCGTCGTCGAGGGAAGCGGCGCGCAGGATCCAGTAGTCCGACCCGTCGTTCATCGCCGCGATGTGGCAGCCGCATTGGCTGCAGAAGAAACGGCTCTTGGTCGGCGAGGAACGGTAGTTGGTCAGCACGTCCTCGCCCTCGAGCCAGCGGAAGGCGTCGCCCTTCACCCGCCCCGCGCTGTTGAACGCCGCCGAGTGGGTCTTGCGGCAGGTCACGCAGTGGCAATGCTGGAGCGAATCGAGACGATCGACCTCGTAGCGCACCGCGCCGCAGTGGCAGCTGCCCTTCATTTCCTTCTCCTGCGCAGGAAGGCTTCCAGCTCGCCCATGATGCCGCGGCGGAAGGCCAGCACGCAGATCACGAAAATGACGCCCTGCGCGATGGTCACCCAGGCGCCGAGCTCGGAAAGGTAGTTCTCCATCGCCGCGATGACGAAGGCGCCGGCGACCGGCCCGAAGATCGTGCCCATGCCGCCCAGCAGCGTCATCAGCACCACTTCGCCCGACATGCTCCAGTGCACGTCGGTGAGGGAGGCGAGCTGGAAGACGATTGCTTTCGTCGCTCCAGCCAGGCCCGCGAGCCCCGCTGACAACACAAACGCCACCAGCTTGTAGCGGTCTGTGCGGTAGCCCAGCGAAATGGCGCGTGGCTCGTTTTCCCGGATCGCCTTGAGGATCTGGCCGTAGGGCGAGTGGATCACGCGGAAGATCAGCAGGAAGCCGGCGGAGAAGATCACCAGCACCACGTAATACATCGCCAGCGTGTCGTGCAGGTCCAGCAGGCCGAAGATCTTGCCGCGCGGCACCGACTGGATACCATCTTCTCCGCCGGTGAAGGGCGCCTGCAGGCAGTAGAAGAAAATCATCTGCGCCATTGCCAGCGTGATCATCGCGAAGTAAATGCCCTGGCGGCGGATCGCGAGCAACCCGACAAGGAAACCGAGGGTTGTCGCCATCGCGGTGCCGGTGAGGATCGCGAATTCGGGCGGGAAGCCCCACACCTTGGCCGCATGCGCAGAGGTGTAGCCGGCCATGCCGAGGAACATCGCGTGCCCGAAAGACAGCAGCCCGCCGAATCCCAGCAGCAGGTTGAAGGCGCAGGCAAACAGCGCGAAACACAGCGCCTTCATCAGGAACACGGGATAGATGAACGACGGCGCCACGATGAAGAACAGCGTCATCGCGATGAACGTATTGCGGTGATAGCGCGCTTCCCAGGCGGGATCGTGCGCGGCGGACGGGGAACCGGCCTGTTCGCTCATCAGCGCTGCCCGAAGAGGCCCTGGGGCCGGAACATGAGGACGATCGCCATGATCACGAAGATCACGGTGTTCGATGCCTCGGGATAGAAAAACTTGGTGAGCCCCTCGATGACGCCGAGCCCGAAGCCGGTGACGATCGATCCCATGATCGACCCCATGCCACCAATCACGACAACCGCGAACACCACGATGATCAGCGACGAACCCATTTGCGGGCTCACCTGGTAAATCGGCGCCGCGAAGACACCCGCCAGCGCCGCGAGTCCCACGCCGAAGCCGTAGGTGAGCGTGATCATGCGCGGCACGTTGATGCCGAATGCCTGCACCAGCGCGGGATTTTCCGTGGCGGCGCGCAGGTAGGCGCCGAGCTTGGTGCGCTCGATCAGGAACCAGGTGGCGAGGCAGATCACCAGCGAGGCCACGATTACCCAGGCGCGATACTTCGGCAGGAACATGAAGCCCAGGTTGAAGCTACCGCTGAGGAGCTCCGGCATCGAATACGGCAGGCCGGCGGAGCCGAACTCGTTCCTGAAGATGCCCTCGATGATGAGCGCGAGCCCGAAGGTGAGCAGCAGGCCGTAAAGGTGATCGAGCTTGTAGAGGTGCTTGAGCATCAGCCGCTCGATCAGCATTCCGGTGGCGCCCACCGCGAGCGGGGCGATCACCAGCGCCCACCAGTAATTGAGCCCGAGCTTGTTCAGCAGGAAATACGCCGCGAAGGCGCCCATCATGTACTGGGCGCCGTGCGTGAAGTTGATGATGTTGAGGAGCCCGAAGATGACCGCGAGCCCCAGCGAAAGGAGGGCGTAGAACGACCCGTTGATGAGGCCAACCAGCAGTTGGCCCATCAGCGCGGGGATAGAGATGTCGGACATTTCGTCCTACGCCCGGATGCTGCTTACTTTTTAACCAGCTCGCAGCCACCGTCGGCCAGCGGGCGGAACGCCTGCTCGGCCGGGATGGTGGCGAGGACCTTGTAGTAGTCGTACGGGCCCTTCGACTCGGACGGCTTCTTCACTTCCACGAGGTAGGCCGGGTGGATCTTGCGGCCGTCGGCGCGGATGCTGCCCTTGCCGAACAGCACATCGTCCGTCGGCATCTTCTTCATCTCGGCCACGACCTTGGCTCCGTCATCGCTCTTCACGGCAGCCACTGCCTTCAGGTAGTGCAGCACGCCCGCGTAGACGCCAGCCTGCACCATCGTCGGGTACTTGCCGCCGCTCTGCGCGACGAAGCGCTTGGTCCAGGCGCGCGTCTTGTCGTTGAGGTCCCAGTAGAACGTGTTGGTGAGGATCAGGCCCTGGGCCTTTTCCAGCCCCAGGCCGTGCACGTCGGTGAGGAACACCAGCAGGCCGGCAAGGTTCTGGCCGCCCTTCACGATACCGAACTCGGATGCCTGCTTGATCGAGTTGATGGTGTCGCCGCCGGCGTTGGCGAGGCCAACGATCTTGGCCTTGGAAGCCTGAGCTTGCAGCAGGAACGACGAAAAGTCCTGCGTGTTGAGCGGATGGCGCACCTTCCCGACTACCTTGCCGCCCGACTTGAGCACTACCGCCTCGGTGTCGCGCTCGAGCGCGTGGCCGAACGCGTAGTCCGAGGTGAGGAAGAACCAGGTGTCACCGCCGCGCTTCACGATCGCGCTGCCAGTGCCATTGGCGAGCATCCAGGTGTCGTACGTCCAATGCACCGTGTTCGGCGAGCACTTCGCGCCGGTGAGGTCCGAGGACGCGGCGCCGGAGTTGATGAACACCTTGCCCTTGTCGCGGACCACCTGGTTCACGGCAAGCGCCACGCCGGAGTTGGGCACGTCGACAATCACGTCGACGCCTTCGGCATCAATCCACTTGGTGGCGATCTGCGAACCCACATCGGGCTTGTTCTGGTGGTCGGCGAAGACCACTTCGACATTGAGTCCCTTGTCCTTGGCCTTGAAATCCTCGATCGCCATCTTGGTGGCGAGCACCGAGCCCTGGCCGCCGAGGTCGGCGTAGAGGCTCGACTGGTCGTTGAGCACGCCGATCTTGACAACTTTGCCGGAGATCTGGGCATGGGCGGCGCCGGCCGTAAGGGCCAATGCTGCCGCGGCCACTATTGCTTTCAGCTTGAAGTTCATTGCGATTGCTCCTCTATATTCCATTTGCGATTTTTTGATTCATACACCCAGGTACTCGTGAAGCATCTGCGTCTTCGATTCGAGTTCCGACGCGGAGAATGTCTCCGCGATTTTTCCATGCTCCATGACGTAATGCCGGTCCGCCAGCGGCGCGGCAAAACGGAAATTCTGCTCCACCAGCACGATGGTGAAGCCGCGCTCCTTGAGTTTCACGATCACGCGGCCCAACGCCTGCACGATTACCGGGGCGAGGCCCTCGGTGATCTCGTCGAGAAGCAGCAGGTTGGCCCCGGTGCGCAGGATCCGTGCCATCGCGAGCATCTGCTGCTCCCCGCCCGAGAGTTTGGTGCCCTGCGAGGTGCCGCGGCGCTCGCGCAGGTTGGGAAACATCTCGAAGATTTCGTCGATGCCCATGCCGCCCTTGCCGGTTTCCGGCGGCAGCATCAGGTTCTCCTCCACCGAGAGGCTGGAGAAGATGCCGCGCTCCTCGGGCGTGTAGCCGATGCCCAGGCGCGCGATGCGATAGGTAGGCCAGTTGATCGTCTCTTCGCCGTTGACCTTGATCGAGCCCGCGCGCCGGCCGACGAGGCCGAGGATCGACTTGAGCGTGGAGGTGCGCCCGGCGCCGTTGCGTCCAAGCAGCGTCACCACCTCGCCCTTGTTCACGGCGAGGTCCACGCCATGGAGCACGTGCGATTCGCCGTACCAGGCGTTGACGGCGGAGATGCGCAGGACTTCTTCAGGCATGCGCGGTCCCCATGTACGCCTCGATCACCTGCGGGTTGGCTGAAACCTCGGCGTAGGGGCCTTCGGCCAGCACCGCGCCACGCTGCAGCACGGTGATGGTGTCGCAGATCCCCGAGACCACGCTCATGTTGTGCTCCACCATCAGCACCGTGCGGCCGACGGCAACCGCCTTGATCAGGTCCTTCACGCGATCCACGTCCTCGTGCCCCATACCCGCGGTGGGCTCGTCGAGCAGCATCAGCACCGGGTCCATCGCCAGCGTGGTGGCGATCTCGAGCGTGCGCTTGCGTCCGTAGGCGAGCTCGCCGGCGTTGATACGCGCGAATTCGGTCAGGCCCACCTGCTCCAGCAATGCCAGGGCTCGATCGTTCAGCACGTCGAGCGTCTTCTCGCGCTTCCAGAAGTGGAAACTCGTGCCCAGTCCGCGCTGCAGTGCCACTCGCACGTTTTGCAGCACCGTGAGATTGGGGAAAACCGCGGAGATTTGGAACGAGCGGATGATGCCTCGGCGGGCGACATCCGCCGGCGTGTCGCGGGTGATGTCCTCTCCGTTGAAGAGGATGGCACCGCGCGTGGGCGGCAGGAACTTGGTCAGGAGGTTGAAGGTGGTGGTCTTGCCGGCGCCGTTCGGCCCGATCAGCGCGTGGATGGCCCCACGGCGAACCTTGAGGTTCACGTTGTCAACCGCAACGAAGCCCTTGAACTCCTTCGTGAGGCCGCGCGTTTCTAGGATGGTGTCGCCGGTCATGGAACAGGGGGGAGGGGGAAACGCGCCTTCTCCCCGCGGAATCGGGGTGCATGCGCTGTGGAATTGTCAGCGCGATGCTACCCCGGCAGCCGCCTCCGGGCAAACGGCATTTTTACGGTCCGCGGCGCCCGAAAGCCACCGCGCCCTGCGCGCCGCCCATGTTGTACATCATGCCCGCGCGCTGGCCGTTGCGACCGGTGAAGAAGCCGTCGAAGCTGCCCGTGATGCTGGCGCAGGTGGGGGTGCAACTGATGACCAGCGGCGACGGGTTCGGGTTGCCGGGGATCGGGGCACCGCTGAAAGCGCCGAAATACTGGTCGCGGTAGATCGGCATGCCGTTGGCGACGCCGTTGATGGTCTGGCCGGCGATCGAGATGTTCACCGTGGCGTCGGCGGTACGGTTACTGAAGTTGGCGTTGAGCGAAGCGGAATTGAACGTGCCGACGTGGCCCTCGGTGTCCGTGGGGCGCGTGGAACCGATGACGTCGTATACGGCCGAGCCGGTGAGCGGAAGCGCCACCGGGCCGCTCTGCGTGCCCGCGAAGATGTAGTGCAGGTTGCGCTGGTTCAGGTCGAGCTGGCGGCTGTCTCCGCCGCGCGTGATCGTGGCAACCCCACCGCCCCAACGTCCCCAGACCATGCCGGTCTCCGGATCGACGCCCGATTCCACCACTTGCGCGGTGCCGAGCGAATACGTGGCGTGGGAGCCAAGCGTGGCATAGGGCGCACTGAACGCGGTGACACGTCCGGTCGCGTCCGAGATGATCTCGGCAGGGCGATCGGTGGTGGCGTAACTGCGGATGAAGTCGCTCAGCGTGTTGTTCGGGTCAGAAACGCGGCCCTCGCGGTATTCGGCAGCGCCGTCCTGCACCGGGCCTTGCAGCGCAGCCACGCCCGCAACGACGTTGTGGTTGGCCAAGTTGCTCGAGGTGCTGTCCGTGACGCCATATCCAACGATCGCGGCGCCCAGGCCCGTGCCCACGAAGCTGCCGGCAAAGCTGCCGGTGAGGTTCGAGTTGTTGGCAGAACTCTGGCCGGTGCCGTTGGTGATCACGAGGCTGCGGTCGGTAGACGAGCCGAAAGAGTTGAGCGAGATCGGAACGTTGTTCGCCGTCATGTTCCAGGAGCCGCCCGCACCGCCGCCGCCGGCCGGCAGGGTGAGCGCGGCCGCGAAACCAAGCGAGCGGTTGTTGAAGTTGACGTTCAGGGTCATCGCACCGAGCGTGCCGGCGACGTTGTTCTGGTTGGTCGGCGACGTCGCCGCGACCAGCGTGTAGGTGGCGCTGCCCGTCAGCACATCGGCCAGGTAGGCCGGATAGCCGGAGGGCGAATGGATGTAGGCGATGCTGCCCGGGAAAACCGCGCCCGAGCCCGAACCGAAGAAGCCGATCGAGGCGCCGGTGTAGCGACCCAGGCTGATGAGCGAGCCATTGACCGCGGTGTTGGTCGACTCGGTGAGCGTGCCGCCTTCGATGGTGGGCTGGACGCCGCCGGTGTAGGTGTCGTAGCTGCGCAGCGCGCCGTTGTTGGTGACGACGTTGCGGCCTTCCGCCTGCGAATAGAACGGCGAGCCGATGGTGATGATGACGTCACGCAGCTGCTGCGGATCGGCCGAGAGGTTGCTCGACGCGTCGATGGTCGGGAAGCCGAGGCCGTTGTTGCCGATGATGGGGGTGCTCATCTGCTGCGAAGCCGGCAGCGAAGAGGTGTCGCTCGGCGCGTAGTTGCGCGTTTCCGCGGCGGCCGAGCCGGGCGCTGCGCCTTCGCCCTTCCTGTTGGTCATGTTGGTTGCGACGTCGGCGATGAATCGGGGCGTCGGGATGTAGCGCGGCGCCTGGTTCATGGCCACGAGCACCGTCTGGCCCGGCCCCGTGATCAGCGTCGAAGCGCCGCCCTGCTGCGCCGGCGTGCCCGCGGGCAAGGTCGAAAGGTTGGTGACTGCGTGGCTGCCTTCGATGGTGTGGTTGACCATCAGTGAGCCGCTTTCGCCCGGCGCCGCGCCGGAAATGCTTTCGTCGCACTCCTTGCCGTCGCAGGCGTAGAGGATGTTGCCCGAGCCACGGATGCCCACCGTGGCAACACGGGTCTTCATGATGTATTTGTCGCGGTTGCTCGAGGCGATCAGGCCGGTGAACGTGCGCAGGGTGCCCTTGATCAGGTTCAGCACACCGCCCTGGTCCGAATCGCGGCGATCCGGGTAGGCCTCGATCTGGAACTGCGTCGAGGGGCGCAGCGACAGCCGCGCCTGGTCGACCATGGTGAGCTGCGCCATTCCGTTGTTGCCGGTGGTGATTCGGTCACCCGCGTCGACCGGGGTGCCCTTGGTGGGCGTGGTCCGCTGGCCGTTGGACTTGGTGAGGGCGACCTCACCCACCACGAACGTGAACTCGCCGCTGGCCGCGAAGGCCACGGGTGTCGCGACGACAAGGCCTGCTGCCAGGACGCGCTTGAGTTCGAGGGAAAGAATTCGGTTCATGGTGGTTCTCCGGTCTAGAACGCGTCGCAACGGATGGTCGAGCTGACTTCGTGGCGGCTGAAATCGTAGAGATCGATGTTGGAACTGTTGTGCGAGAAGGCGTATTGCAGGCGCAGGGCGCAACGGTCACGGAACTGCCAGTTCACGCCGAAGGCGGCCTCGGCGAAGGTGTCGCGGCCTTTTTCGATCACGGTCGAACGGGCGAAGGAATCCTTGTCATGGCGCACGATCACGCCCAGGGCGTTGTAGACCTGGACCTTCGGTGTCAGGGAGTACTGCGCGTAGCTGCGAAGCCCCGCCAGGTTCTTGCTCTTGGTGGTGCCGTCGGCGAAACGCGTGGGCGCGCGGTCGTCGCTCGCGAAAGCGGTGAGGTACAGCATCGGAATTCCGGCGCGCTCGAAACTCTTGAGCCACGAAGCGGAAACGAAGACCTGGTCGAAGTCCTCGATCTCGTTCTCCGGGAACTTGACCTTGTTCACCTGGATGGCGGCGCCAACCTGCGTTTTCGGGCCGAGCGCGTGGCGCCAGTCGAAGCCGATCCCGGCCATGCGGCGGTCGTTGGTCGGCTGCGGCTCGCCAGGAGCCGCGCCTTGCTGGTCGAACCACAGATAAGACGCCGTAGCGCGATACTGGTTGGCGCCGCTGTTCAACGCGCCGCCGAAGCGAACCTCGGCCGCGACGGAATTGAAATCCGACTCCTCGTGGTAGGCGCGGCCGCTGAGCTGGCCGCCCGCGAAGACGCTGTAGCCGCGCGAAAGGGGACGGGAGTACTCGGCCCCCATGCTGCCTTGCATGAACGCAGCCGAGCGCTTGATCGAGTTGCCGGTGGCCTCGATGCCGATCAGGTTGAATGCCTGTTGCGCAGCAGAGCCGAAATCCGTCGGCACGCCGGTGATGTTCGAGTCGTAGCCCAGGCCGAGCTCGCCAAAACCGGTCCAGCCGGCGGTGGTCTGGTGGCGGCGTGCCTGGATGGCTTCGAGGTAACGGCCGATGGCCTGCTGGGCGGCGCTCGGCGGATTGGCGGCGTGCAACTTGCGGAAGGCAGCTTCGGCGAGGTCGAACGAACCCGTGGCGTAGTAGGCGCGGGCCAGGTCCATCTGGGCGCCGGCGTGGCCGGGCATGATCGCCAGCACGCGCTCGAATGCGATAATGGCTTCCTCGTTGTTTCCACTGTCGAGGGCGGAAACGCCGAGCAGATAGTCGTACTCCGGTTGCCCGGACATCTTGTCCTGCAGGGGCGCCAGCTCCGCATACGCCGCCTTGGCGTTGCCCGATGCCAGCTGCCCGCGTGCGCGCTCTAGCACTTGGGGATCCGCCAAAACATCCAATGAACTCAATGTTGAAGCGATCACTACCAGAGCTGCAACGCAGCGTGCGCTCTTTTTCATGGGGATTATTCCCTTGTTATTTTCCTGAGAACCGCCTCCCAGGAGACCTGCCCATCAGGGCGAAAAACGGCTCAGGTCCATGATATTCCTGTGATAATCGTCGAGCAAGGCTTTTCGGAGACCCCATGGAAGATCCAATCGGTACCCCGCCGCTGCTGCGCACCACTGTGGATGGCACCGCCGTCCTGACCCTCAACCGGCCGCGGCAGTACAACGCCCTTTCGGGCGAATTGCTGGCCGCCCTCCACCAGGAATTCGACGTCCTGGCTTCGGACGAGCGCGTCCGCGTAGTGATGATCACCGGCGCCGGAAACGCGTTCTGCGCGGGCCACGACCTGAAGGAGATGCGCGCCATGGCCTCTCCGGAGCAGGTCCAGACGTTGTTTGCCGCCTGCAGCTCGATGATGCAGAAGCTGATCGCCATGCCCCAGCCCGTGATCGCCGTCGTGAACGGGCTCGCAACGGCGGCCGGCTGCCAGCTGGTTGCCCAGTGTGACCTGGCCGTGGCCAGCGAGACGGCGCGTTTTGCCGCTTCGGGCGTGAACCTGGGCCTCTTCTGCTCCACGCCGGGGGTGGCGATCTCCCGCAACCTGGGGCGCAAGCGCGCCGCCGAGATGCTTTTCACCGGGGATTTCATCGACGCGTCGACTGCCCTCGAATGGGGGCTGATCAACCGGGTGGCGCCGCCCAGCCAGCTGATGGAAACCGCGTTTGAACTCGCCAACAACCTCAAGGCCAAGCCGCGCGCCGCGCTTGCACTGGGAAAAGCGCTTTTCTACCGCCAGCTCGAGGAAGGCATCGAGCGCGCCTACGCGGACGCCTCGCAGACGATCTCCTCGAACATGGACACGGACATGGCTCGCGAAGGCGTCGACGCCTTCATCGGCAAGCGCCCGCCGCGCTGGCCCTAGCGCAGCTTGCCGCGGTCACGAAGGATCTCGCGCGCCGCGTTGTGCCCGGGCGCGCCGGTGACGCCGCCACCCGGATGGGCGCCCGCCCCGCAGAGATACAGGCCCTTCAGCGGCATGCGGTAGTCGGCATGCCCCAGCACCGGGCGCGCGCTGAACATCTGGTTGAGCGTGAGCTTGCCGTGGAAGATGTCGCCGCCGACCAGGCCGAACTCGCGCTCGAGGTCGAGTGGCGTCAATACGCGGCGCCCGAGTACCGACGCCTTGAAGTTGGGCGCGAAGCGGGTGACCTGCGCAATCACCGCATCGGCTGCGCGCTCGCGCTCATCGTCCCAGCTGCGCCCGCCCGGGAGCTCGCGGCGGAAGTGCTGGCAAAAGAGGCTCGCCACGTGTTTTCCAGGAGGCGCAAGCGTGTCGTCGACGGTGCTCGGGATCAGCATCTCGACGATCGGCTCGCTCGACCAGCCGTGCTCGAACGCGCTGGTAAAGGCGCGATCCATGAAAGCCAGCGACGGCGCCATGATGATTCCCGAGCTGTGGTGCGGCTGGCGCTCCTTGCCGGGCAGGCACGTGAAATCGGGCAGCTCCGAAAGCGCGACGTTGATGCGCAGCGTGGCCGATTCGCTGCGATAACTTTCGAACGGCTCGCGCCATTCGCCTGGGAGATCGGCCAGCAGCTTTAGCAGCATGCGCGGATGCGCGTTGGAGACGACGCAACGCGCCGCGATCTCGTCGCCATTTTCGAGCACGATCCCGTGCGCGCGGCCCTCGCGGACGACGACGCTCGCTACGCCCTGCCCCGTCACGATTTCCACGCCGCGCGCCTCGGCCTCCTTGCGCATTGCCTGCGTGATCGCGCCCATGCCGCCGATTGCGTGGCCCCACGAGCCCTTGTTGCCGTTCACCTCGCCGAAGACGTGGTGCAGCAACACATAGGCGGATCCGCCCGCATGCGGACTCGCGAAGTTCCCGACCACGGCATCGAAGCCGAAACAGGCCTTGATCGGCTCGGACTCGAACCAGCGCTCGAGCCACTCGGAGGCCGGGATCGTGAAGAGGTCGAGCACGTCGCGCTTGGCCTGCATCGGCAGCGCATTGAGCCGGCGGCCCGACTTCCAGGCCCGAAAGAAGTCGTGGATGCCGCCGCCCACGTTGGGTGGCGTCTCGAGCAGCAGGTCGCGCAGCACGTCGGCGACGACGTCCAGCCGCGCGTAGTAGGCGGGCAGCCTTGCCGCATCGCGCTTCGAGAAGCGGGCAACCTCGCGCTGCGTCGCCTCGAGCCCGCCGCCGACCTTGATGTAGCCGCCATCGGACAGCGGCAGGAAGTTCGCGAACGGCCGCTCCACCACGCGCAGGCCATGCTCGGCGAGCTTGAGGTCGCGGATCACCTTCGGGTTCAGCAGGCTCACCGTGTAGCTCGCGGTGGAGTTGCGAAATCCTGGATGGAATTCCTCGGTCACCGCGGCGCCGCCCACCACATTGCGCCGCTCGACCATCGCGACCTTCATGCCCGCCGCCGCGAGATAACAGGCGCAGGTGAGGCCGTTGTGGCCGGCCCCGATGATGACCGCGTCATACGACGCGGTCATGGTTCGCGAAACACTGTCGAACGTTCGCCCTCTCTCACCTGGGAGAGGGTTGGGGTGAGGGTGGCCATCAGCGCAACAGGAAGCGCCGCGAGGTGATCAGGGCCCGCAGAGGTGGGTGCTGGCACGCGAGGCGGGGACCGACATCACGCGGCAACCAGTGCCCTCCAGCTTCACCTCGGTACGCGGGTGATCCGGGTCGTTGCTCGGAATTGCGAGGACCCCTGTTATGCGTCCCGCCCCCGAAGGCCGGAAGGCGACGTCGGCCGTGCACTCCTGGTCGGGTTGCAGGATGCCCGGGCAATGCGGCGACACCGTGAAGTACGGGGTAACGACCATCCCGCCCAGCGTGAGCGGCGCGTTGCCGATGTTGCGGATGGTGAGAGCCGAGGCATTGTTGGTGCCGAGAACCTTCGCCCCGAAGTCCAGCCCCGCCGAGGACACCGAGATCTTCGGCAGCGGCACCTGAACACCGTCACCCACGAGGTGGACTTGGCGATGGACACCACCGGCGTCATGCTCGACGAACAGGTCGCCGGTCTCGCGGCCCACGATTGTTGCGTTGTAGGTCACGTCCACGCGGCAGCTCTGGCCCGCTTCGAGCGATCGCGGGCAGCCGTTCGCGATGGTGAACGGTCCCGAGACGCTGATGCCGTTGAGCGCCAGCGGCACCGTGCCGGTGTTGGAGACGGTCAGCGCCTGCGCCACGCTCGACTGGCCGACCACGCCCGCGAAGCTCATTGTGTCCGTCGAGAGCGAGATTCCGCGGAACGCGGCGGGATGCGAGTCGCCCGTGATCGGGACGAGCAGCGGAGCACCCGTGCCGTTGATGAAGTTGACCGTCAGGTTGGTCGAATGCTCGCCGAGAAAGGTCGGCGCCCACCAGATGGTGACGTAGCACGAGTCGCCCGGCGAGAACGACGGGCCCACGGCAGTGCATTGCGGCAACGGAGGAGCGGGCCCCACGGGCGGCACCTGCGGATCGGAGAGGCTGAACTCCCCGCCGGTGTTGAAACCGGTGAACGAAATGATCTGGATACCGGTGTTCTTGAGGACGATGTCCTGGGGCAGCGGGTAGGTACCGACGATGGCGGAGAACGCCAGGCTCGCGGGAATCGCCGTGAGGCTGGGCGGGGGCACGCCGTTGCCGGTGAGCGGCACCAGGTGCGGCGAATCCAGCGCATCCGTCGTAATGGTGAGGTTCTCCGAAACCGCGGCGACCACCGTCGGGTTGAACCGCGAGGTGATCGAGCAGCACACGCCCGGCGCCAGCGTCAACGGGGCGAGCGGACAATCGTGAGAGACCGAAAACTCACCGGAAGCGACGATCGACGAGATCGTGAGTGGCGCGGCGCCGCTGTTCGCGAATGAGATCGAGCGCGGCGGACTGGTTCGAAGGATCACCACGTTGCCGAAGTCGAGCGATTCGGGATAGAAGTCGACCGAGGGCGCCGCAGCGCCGGTCGACGTGCCGTAGACGTCGAAGCCCGAAGGGCCGGCGACGGCGTCGCTGTTCACATTGACGGTCAAGCTGTAGCCGCCCGGCGTGGGCGCGTCGAACACCATCGTGATGGTGCAGGTCCCCGTCGCGATGACCGGCCCGGACGTGCAGTCCTCCGAAGTGATGGAGAACGGCGGGAAGATGTCGATCGAGGAGACCAGCAGGTCCGCGTCTCCCGGGTTGCTCACCGTAACGGTCCTGGGCGCGCTGCTCGTGCCGCTCAAAGTCGCGCCGAAGTCGACGAACGATTGGTCGAAGGCGATCTGCGGCCCGGGCTGGAAGCCGGTGCCCGCGAAGTCGGCGTAGAAGTACGAGAAGGAATTCGCGTCGTAGAGTTGGAGAGATCCCGACTGCGGGCCGGCGAAAGAGGGATCGAAATCGATGCCTACGGTGCAGCTCGTGCCGCCGGGAATTACCGCGCCACAGGTCGTGGTACAGGCGCCGCCGCTCAGCTGGAACGACGAATCGCCATAGACCTGGTACGAGAAGTCGGTTGCGGGCGCGGCGGGCGAGTCGAGGTTGTCGACCGTGACCGTGGTGCACGCCGTGGGCGCGGCGACATCCACCGGGCCGAAGTCGTAGAAGCCGGGTGTGGGTAAGATCGCCGGAATCGCGTTCGCCCCGTCACCGGCGATGTTTATCTGCGCCGGGCTGCCAGGCGCATCGCTGAAGACCTCGAGTAGATCGCTGTAGTAACCCACGGCCGGCGGCGTGAAATCGAAGTCGATCGTGCAGGTTTCGTCCTGGTTGAGGGGCACGGAGCAGGTGGTGGAGAGGATCGAGAACGGGCTCGACGGCGCGCCCGCGATGTCCACGAGGGAGATCGTGACCGGCGTGGCGCCGACGTTCTTCACCTCGACCCCGGTGCTTGCGGATCCGCCCACGGTTACGATCCCGAAGTAGACGCTGGACGGCGAGAATTCAAGCTCTCCGGTGGGCGAGGTCGAGAACCCCTCGAGATTCACGGTGTGCGGACTGCCGGGTGCGTTGTGGGTGATGCTCATCGAGGCCGACTGCGGGCCTGGAGTTGGCGGCGCGGTCAGCGTGAACTGCATCGTGCAGCTGCCGCCCACGGCGACCGGCGCGGTGCATCCATTAACGATGTTGAAAGGGGCCGGCGCGGCGCCGGGGTCGTCGACGATGAGCGGCGCGTTGCCGGTATTGCTGATCGTGATCGACACCGGCGGCGTCGTGGTCGCGGGGTTCACCGCGGAGCCGACGAAGACGGTGCCACCGGGCGAGCGTGAGAATCCGGGCTGCGGCGCCGAAGGACCAACGATGCCGGTCGCGGAGACCGCATGCGGGCTGGCGGGAGCATTGGAATACACCTGGATAGTCTGCGACTTCGTGCCCGCGCTGCCGCTGGCCTGGAATGTCACGTCGCCGAAACAGCTGGTACCCGGGGCGAGCGTGGCGCCGGCGCAAGCGCCGCCCACGACGAAGTAGTCCGGATTCAGCGGGGGTGTCACGGAGATCGCGGAGATCGACAGCGGTGCAGTGCCCGGATTGAAGATCCTGAATGTCCGCGGGGCGCTCGTCATCCCCGGTGGGGTGGCGCGGAAGCTGAACGACGAGGGCACGATCGAGATGCCAGGGGTGGGCACGATGCACGCGGCCATGGGCTGAGCGGGATACACGACCTTGCCCTTTGGCCGCAGGGTCTGCTGCGCGACGCAGGCCGTGGAAGCCAGCAGCAGCGCGGCGAGAAACAGCGCAACTCGTGAATTCGGGGCTGCGATGGAACGTGCGAATTTCATGATGAAATCTCCGGGACTATCCGCCGCGGCGGCCGAACGCGACTGCGCCCTGCACACCGCCCATGTTGTACGACATGCCCGCGCGCCCGCCGGTGCGTCCGGTAAAGAACCCGTCGAAGCTTCCGCTGGCGCCCCGTCCGCAGGTCGGGGTGCACGAGAGGGTCAACGGCGAAAGGTTGGGCACCCCCAGGATTCCGCTGCCAGTCGACGCGGAGAAATACATGTCGCGGTAGATTGGCATGTTGGGTGCGATGCCGATCCAGTTCTGCCCGGCGATGGTCACATTCACCGTCGAGGACGCCGTGCGATTCGTGAAGTTGGCCTCGAGGGTCGCGCTGCCGAGCGTGCCGACATGCCCAGCCCCGTCGGTGGGCGAAGTGCTGCCAATCACGTCATAGGTGGCACTGCCCGTGAGCGGCAGCGTCGTCGGCCCCGACTGCGTGCCGGCGAAGATGTAGTGCAGGCTCGCACTTGCGAGGTTCAGGCCCTGGCTGCTGCCGTTGCCCGTGATGGTCGCAACACCATTGCCCCATCGCCCCCACACCATGCCGGTCTCGGGATCGAACCCCGACTGCGCGACCTGCGCGGTGCCGAGCGCGTATGTGGCGCGGCTGCCAAGTTCGGCGGCGGGTGCGACGAACGAGCTCACACGGCCTTCCGCGTCGCTGGTGACTTCGTCGGGGCGGTTGGTGGTTGAGTAATTGCGCGAGAAATCCGAGGTCGCGAGGAAGCCGGCCGGATCGGTGATGCGTCCCTCGCGGAACGGCGCGGCGCCGTCCTGCGAGGGCCCGGTGAACGCAGCGACACCGGTGACCACGTTGTGGTTTGCGGGGTTGTTCGATGTCTGGTCGGTTATGCCGTAGCCAATGATCGCGCCCTGCAGGCTCGAGCCCACGAAGCTGCCCTCGATCGCGCCGGAGAGGCTGCTGTTGGTGGCCGAGCTCTGGCCGGTGCCGTTGAGGATGACGAGCCGGTCGCTGGTGGTTGCGAAGAACGTGTTGAGCGCGAACGGCACGTTGCTCGCCGTCGCGTTCCACGATCCGCCGCCGTTGCCCGCGACCGAGGGAATGCTGACTCCAATCACGATGCCCAGCGTGCGGTTGGTGAAGTTCGCATTGAGCGTGGCGCTGCCAAGCGTGCCCGGTGTGCTGGACTGGTTGGTGGGCGAGGTCGCAGCAACCAGGGTGTAGGTGGACGAGCCCGTGAGCACGTCGGAGAGGTACGTCGGATAGCCTGATGGCGCGTAGATCCAGTGGATGTTGCCCGGCACCTCGAAGCCCGAGCCGGGGCCACTGAAGCCCAGCCGCGCGCCCTCGTATCGTCCAAGGTTGATCGACTGGCCTCCACCCAGAGACACCACGTTCGTCTCGCGAAGCGTGCCGCCCTCGATCACCGGGCGCAGCCCGTTCAGCGAGCCCGCAGGGGCGTCGTAGCCGCGCAGAGCCGAGCCTTCCAGCGCGATCCCGCCTTGCGCGGCCTGGCCCAGGAACGGTCCGTTGGTAGCGATCACCACGTCGCGCGCGGCGGCGACCAACAGGTCGGCCGCGTCGAGCGTGACGAAGCCCAAGCCGTTGTTGCCGAGCGGCGTGTTGATGTTCTGCTGCCCGGCGTTGAGCTGCTGGTTGTCACCGGGCGCGAAGTTTCGCCCCTCGCCGTCGGCACCCGTGGGCGCCGCATTTGCGCTCTTGGCCCGGCCGGTCGGGTTGATCGCGGAATCCGCGATGAACTGCGGCGTCGGGATGTACCGGGGTGGCTGCGTGCCCTGCACCATCACGGTCTGGCCTGGGCCGGTGATGAGTGCGAGCGGCCCGCCCTGCTGCGGCGGGGTGCCGGGCGGCAGGCCCTCGACCAGGTTGGCCACCGCATGGCTGCCCTCGATCGTGTGGTTCACGGTGAAATCCCCGCCCGCGCCGGTGCCAAGCCCGGTGACGCTGGGGTCGCACTCGCTGCCCGAGCAGGCGTAGAGGATGTTCCCGGAGCCGCGGATGCCGACCGTGGCAATTCGCGTGCGCATCACGAACTTGTCGCGGTTGGTGTTGGCGATGAGGCCCGTGAACGTGCGAAGCGTGCCGCGCAGCAGGTTGAGCACCGCGCCGTCGGTGGCGTCCGCCGTGCGCTGGTAGGCCTCGATGCGGAACTGCGAATTGGGACGCAACGACAGGCGCGCCTGGTCAATCATCGAGAGCTGCGCCATGCCGTTGGCGCCGGTGGTGATGGAGTCACCCGGGTCGACCTCGGTGCCGCGCTGCGCTGCGACGCGCTGGCCGCTCGCCTTGGTGAGCGAGACTTCGCCGATAACGAAGGTGAACGAGCCGCTGGCGGCTTGCGCGCCGGAGGCGCCCAGGGCTGCGAGGGCGGCGAGCGCGGCGATCGTCGTGCGCGAGAAGTGATGTCGTTGTTTCATGCCGGGCCTCTTCTAGAACAGGTCGCACCGCACGGCGGCGGACACTTCGTTGCGCTTGAAGTCGAAGATATCGATGTTCGATTTGTTCTGCGTGTAGGACCACTGCGTGCGCACGCCGCAACGCTCGCTGTAGTTCCAAGTGAGGCCGAGCGTGAATTCCGCGAACCGGTCGCGGCCTTTCTCGACCGTGATCGAGCGGGCGAACGCATCCTTGTCGCGGCGCACCACGAAGCTGAGCGCATTGAACGCCTGCAGCTTCGGGTTGAACGAGTACTGGTAGTAGGAGCGCAAGCCCGCGAGGTTCTTGCTCTTGTCGGTGATGCCGTCGGCGAACTTGTTCCTGGCGCGGTCATCCGTACCGAACGCCGTGAGATACAGCACCGGCGTACCGCGGCTCTCGAAACTGCGCAGCCACGAGGCGGAGAGGAAGAGCTGGTCGAAGTCGTCGATCGGGTTGCCAGGAAAGCGCACGCTGCTCACCTGAAGGCCCAGGCCCAGCTGGTTGCGCGTGTTGATCGCGCGCCGCCAATCGAGGACCACGTTGGCAGTGTTACGGTCGTTGGTGGGTTTCGGATCTCCCGGCGCCGCGCCTTCCTGGTCGTAGCGCTGGTACCCGGTGGACAGGCGCCATTGGGTGGGCCCGTCGTTCAGGGCCGCGCCGCCGCGCAGATCGCCCGCGAGGATGTCGAAATCCGATTCCTTGCTGTAGGCCCGCCCGCGCGCGCCGCCCCCGCCGAAGACGCTCCAGCCGCGCGACAGCGGGCGCGAGTACTCGAGGTAGGCCTGTGCCTCGGCGTAGCCCGCCTTGCGCTTGATCGAGTTGCCAGTGGGATCGACCGCGATGTTGAAAGATTGCTGCGAGGCCCCGCCGAAATCGGCTGGCACGCCGGTGAGGTTGGTGTCGTAGCCGATCGCAAGCTCCGCAAAGCCTGACCAGCCCGGCGTCGTCTCGCGCTTGCGCGTCTGGATCGCGTCAAGGTACTGGTTGATCGCCTGCAGCGCGCCGTCGGGAGGGTTCGCGTCTTTCAACCGACGGAATGCGGCCTCGGCGAGGCCGTAGGAGCCGAGCGCGAAATAGGAGCGGCCCAGATCCATCTGCGCGCCGGCGTGTGCGGGGTTGATCGCAAGCACGCGTTCGAACGCGATGATCGCCTCCTCGAAGCGTCCGCTGTCGAGGGCAGCCACGCCCAGGAGGTAGTCGTACTCGATGGTCCCGGTCATCGTCGCCTGGATCGCAATCAGCTCGACGTACGCCTGCTTGGAATTGCTTTCGACGAGCAGCTTGCGGGCACGCTCGAGGACCTGGGGATCCGCGAGGGCCGGCGGCGCGAGGCCGAGGGTCAGGAGGGCCAGGATGGCCGGCACGGCGCGACGCGCGCTCTGGTTCATGGGAATTGACGGATCGATGGAGGGTTGGAGTGAATTCCCCTGAGGATCATGCGGGCTGGGCGGATGGTATTCCTGTTGGGGGTGCGCTGCAATTTGTGTTCCTCGCAACTGCGCCCGGCCAGCGTGCTCAACGCAGCAGGAAGTGGCGCACCGCGCGGACCTGTGCCGCGTCCATCAGCATCGGACAGTGGCCGGTGTCCGGGACCACCATCGATTCGGTGTGCGGACGCTCCATCATTTCCTCGAGGGTGTCCGCGCGCAGCAGGTCGGAATGTTCGCCGCGCAGGACGAAGACCGGCCCGCGAACGCCGCTCCAGAAACCGCGCAGGTCGACATCGGCCAGCGGCACGGCGTGGAAGTTCTTCGCGATGCCCGGGTCGTAGCGGAAGCGCCATTTCCCGTCGGCGTCGTGCCGGGCCGAATGTAGCGAGAGGTGGCGCCACTGGTCGTCGGTGAGCCTGCCGAAGGGGCTCACGCGGCGCACCTCGGCCTCAAGCGCCTCGAGCGAGTCGTAGGGTGGATCGCGACCGAGGTATTCGCCGATGCGCTCGAGCGAAGCCTTGGGCACGAGGCAGCCCACGTCATTCATCACCAGCTTGCGCACGGGCGAACCCGGCATCGCGGACAGGATCATGCCGAGGATGCCGCCCATGGAAGTGCCGACCCAGTCGAAGCTCTCCGCGTCGATCTGCGCCATCAAGGCCGCGAGGTCCGCGCAGTAGGTCACGTAGGTGTAGTCCGCGGGATCGCGCAGCCAGTCGCTGCGGCCGCGACCGACCACATCGGGACAGACGACGCGATAGGCGTCCGAGAGGCTCTCGGCGAAATGGTCGAAGTCCCGGCCGTTGCGCGTGAGGCCGTGCGCGCAGATCAGCACGCGGTGGTTGTGTGGGTCGCCCCACTCGGTGTAGCGCATCCAGTGGAACCCGTGGGCATCCAGGCAGCGCACCGCGCCTTCACGCATCGTTGTCATGGACTCTTCTATTCGATCGCGCTCGCGCTCTTCGCACGCTCGCGCAGCAGGAACTTCTGGATCTTGCCGGTCGAAGTCTTCGGCAGCGGACCGAAGATCACGCTGCGCGGCGCCTTGAAGCGCGCCATGCGAGCGCGGCAGAACTCGATGATGCCTTCAACAGTTGCCGAAGCGCCCTCCTTCAGCTCGATGAAAGCGCACGGCGTCTCGCCCCACTTGGGATCCGGCTGCGCCACCACCGCCACGATCATCACCGCGGGATGGCCGTAGAGGACATCCTCCACTTCCTGTGACGAGATGTTCTCGCCGCCCGAGATGATCACATCCTTGGAGCGGTCCTTGATCTTGGCGTAGCCGTCGGGATGCACCACCGCAAGGTCGCCGGAGTGGAACCAGCCTCCACGGAAGGCTTCCGCCGTCGCGGTGGGATTCTTGAGGTAGCCCTTCATGGTGATGTTGCCGCGGAACATGATCTCGCCCATGGTCTCGCCATCGGCGGGAACCGGCTCCATCGTCTCCGGGTGCAGCACTGCCATGTCTTCCTGCAGCAGGTAGGCCACGCCCTGGCGGCCGTTGCGCCGTACCTGTTCCTCTACCGGCAGTTGCGACCATTCCGGATGTTTCGCGCACACGCCCGCGGGACCGTAGGTTTCCGTCAAGCCGTAAACGTGCGTGATGTCGAAGCCCATCTGCCCCATGCCCTCGATCATCGCGGCCGGGGGCGGCGCGGCGGCCACCAGGCAATGCACCTCGTGGTCAATGCCGCGCTTCCATTCGGCGGGCGAATTGAGCAGCATCGAATGCACGATCGGCGCTCCGCAATAGTGCGTCACCTTCTCACTGCGGATCAGCTCCAGGACCAGCTTCGCATCCACCCTTCGCAGGCAGACATTCGTGCCCGCCTGCGCCGCGATGGTCCAGTTGAAGCACCAGCCGTTGCAATGGAACATCGGCAGCGTCCAGAGGTAGACCGGGTGCTTGGGCATCGACCAGTCGAGGACGTTGTTGACCGCGTTGAGGTAGGCGCCGCGGTAGTGATAAACCACGCCCTTGGGATTGCCGGTGGTGCCCGAGGTGTAGTTGAGCGCGATCGCATCCCACTCGTCCGGCGGCAGCTGCCACTCGAAGTTCGCGTCGCCCGCGGCGATGAAATCTTCATATTCCATCTCGCCGACTGAGTCCCCGCCCTCGAACAGCGCGTCATCCACGTCGATCACCAGCGGGCGGGATTTCAGGAGCTCCAGCGCCTTCGCGACCACCGGCGCGAATTCGCGATCCGTGAACAGCACCTTCGCCTCGCCATGCTCGAGCATGAAGGCGATGGTTTCTGCATCGAGGCGCGTGTTGAGCGTGTTGATCACCGCACCGAACATCGCGGGGCCGAATTGCAGCTCCATCATCGCCGGCACATTGGGCAGCATGGTGGCGACGGTTTCGCCGCGCTGCACGCCATGGCTTGCCAGCGCTGAAGCAAGCTTGCGGCAACGCGCGTAGGTCTGCGCCCAGTTGCGCCGCACCGGACCATGCACAACCGCGAGCTGGTCGGGATAAGTGGCGGCGGCCTTGGCGAGGAACGAAACGGGTGTGAGCGGCGTGTAGTTCGCCGCGTTGCGCTCGAGCCCACCTTCGTACGGCCCACTCATCCGCGCGCCACCCTCTCCGCCGAAACCACCGTGTTGCCGACGAGCATCGCGATGGTCATGGGCCCTACGCCGCCGGGCACCGGCGTGATCATCGACGCGACCTCGGAAACAGCAGCAAAATCCACGTCGCCGGTGAGCTTGCCGTCGGCAAGGCGATTGATGCCCACGTCGATCACCACCGCGCCGGGCTTCACCATGTCGTCCTTGATGATGTTGGCCTTGCCCACCGCAGCCACCAGGATGTCAGCCTGGCGCGTCATCGCGCCGAGATCGCGCGTCTTCGAATGGCAGACGGTGACGGTGGCGCCGGCGTTGATCAGCATCAGCGCCATCGGCTTGCCAACGATGATGGAGCGGCCGATGACAACGGCGTGTGCGCCTTCGACCTTGACCTTTTCATGTTCCAGCATCTTCATCACGCCAAGCGGCGTGCACGGGTAGAACGCAGCCTCGCCCACCACCAGGGCGCCGACGTTTTGATAGTGGAAGCCGTCGACGTCCTTCTCCGGCGCGATGGCTTCGATCACGGCGCGCGCATCGAGGTGCTTCGGCAGCGGCAGCTGCGTGAGGATGCCGTGGATGTCCGGATCCTGGTTGAGCCGCTGCACTAAGGCGGTGAGCTGCGCCTGCGTGGTTTCCGCCGACATCGCGTGCACTTCCGAATGCATCCCGATCGCTTCACACGCGAGCGCCTTGTTGCGCACGTAAACCTTGCTAGCGGGATCGTCGCCGACGATGACCACGGCGAGCCCGGGTGTAACTCCCGCAGCCTTGAGCTTGGCCACCCGCGTGGCCATTTCCTCGCGATAGCCCTGGGCGATCGCCTTTCCATCGATGGTGCGTGCGCTCATCGCGCCTTCTCCTGGTGGGTGACGGGACCGTGTTCGTTCACGACGAGGTCCACGGGAATGTCATGGGATTCGTGCGGCAGGCTCTCGACCACGAAAGCGGCCGGCAATGCGGTAACGCAGAAGGGGTGCGCGCCCCGCCCCGCCAGGAGCTTGTCGAAGTAACCCGCGCCATAACCCAGCCGGTGGCGGCCCGCGTCGATCGCCAGCGCCGGCACCAATGCGAAATCAACTTCGGCTAGGTCCAGCCGCCCGCAACGCGCGGGATCCGGCTCCGGGATATCCCAGGTGCCGGGAATGAGATCGCTCGACAGGTCGGCAACGCCGTAGAGCTCGAGCTTTCGCGGCGGCGCGGAAATGCGCGGCAGCACCACCACCTTGCCGTCGGCCATGGCGCGTTCGAGGAACACGCGCGTGTTCCATTCGCTGCCGATGCTCATGGTCGCAAGTACCGAGCGGGCTTTCGTGTATTGCGGCAGGCGCGCCAGCTGTTCCGCCAGGGCCTGCGCAAGGCTTGCACGCTCCGCCCCGGACAACGCGTCTCGCCGGGCGATCATTTCGCGGCGCAGGTTGGCCTTCATGCCGCGGCACCAAAGCGGCCGGCCCCGGAAAAGGCCGCCACGGAACGGCGGATTGCCGCGATCTTGATCTCCGTCTCCTCGAACTCGTCCTCCGGCGTCGAATCCGCCACGATCCCGCCGCCCGCGTAGAAACGCAATTGGCCGCGAGCCACGAGCGTGGTACGGATGGGGATGTTCATGTCCATGCGGCCGCCGGGCGTGAGGTAGCCGATGGCGCCGCAGTAGACCTCGCGGCGATGCGGCTCCAGTTCGTCGATGATTTCCATGGCGCGGCGCTTGGGCGCGCCGGTGATCGAGCCGCCGGGGAAACAAGCCTCCAGCGCGTCCAGGGCATCGCGGCCAGCGGCGAGGCGGCCGCTGATCGTGGAAACCAGGTGGTGCACGGTGACGAAGCTCTCCAGCTCGCAAAGCCCGGAGACTCGCACGCTGCCGGTTTCGCAGACACGGCCAAGGTCATTGCGCAGCAGGTCGACGATCATCACGTTCTCCGCACGGTCCTTCGCGCTTGCGAGGAGCTCGGCGGCCGCAGCGGCATCCTCGGCGGGGTCCGGGCGGCGGCGGCGCGTGCCCTTGATCGGGCGCGTGAGCGCCTCGCGGCCCTCGACCACGAGGAAGCGTTCCGGCGAGCTCGAGAGCACGGCACCGAAGGGATATTCGAGATAAGCGCCCATCGGCGCGGGGTTGGTGTCGTGAAGGTGGCGATAGAAGGTCCAGGGATCGCCGGAGCACGGCGCGTGGAATTCACGCGTGAGGTTTGCCTGGTAGCAATCGCCGGCCTCGATGTATTCGAGCACCTTGCGCGCGCGCGGAAGGTATTCGTCGCGCTCGAGCGTGGAGGCGATGGGGCCATCGACCTGGAACGGCCGCGCCGCGCGCGCCGGCGCATCCAAGAGGCGCTGCCGCAACGCGGCCACCTCCTCCCCCGCCACCGAGGCCAGGGACGTGATGGCGGCGCGCTTCTCGACATGGTCGACCACGATGGTCCAGCCGTACAGGCCCATGGCGATTTCAGGCATGAAGGGCGCCTCGCCCTCTCGCCGCATCGCGAGTCCCGCGAAGGGGCGTCCGAGCTCGTAGCCGAAGTAGCCGATGGCCGCCCCGCTGACGGGCCAGGTGCCGGGATCGACGCCGGGGCTCTCCCCCGCCATCAGGCGGCGTGCCGCCGCGAATGGTTCGGTGCCGGCAACCAGCACGGCGCGCGGCGCGGCGGCCAGCACGTCATAGCGCCCGCCCGAACGCGCCGGGTCTCCGCTGTCGAGGAATACCGCCCAGCCCAGCGGGCGGATCGCGTCGAACCACGCATAGCGATCGGCGCAGCGCGTAACGATGTCGTAAGGAAGCGGGAGAGGGCTTGCCATGGATGCCCATTCTAGTATCCTCGCCGCATCCATCCCTGAAGGAACATCGCAATGAGGAAGAATCTGGTGCTCGCCGCTGCCTTCGCTGCGGCCTTTTCGGCGGCCGCCATCGCCGGACCTTTCGACGCCTTCAAGGGCAAGATGAAGGACGGCATGTACGACTACAAGATGGAGATGGACATGGGCGCGGTGCCGGGCATGCCCCCCGGCATGGGCAAGACGTCGCGCAACTTCCAGCACTGCGTGACTCAGAAGGACCTCGAGCAGGGCGGCGTCGGCAGCGACAAGGGCGGCAAGATGCCCGAGGGCTGCGAGATCAAGGATTTCAAGATGTCCGGAAACACCGCCACCTACACGATGGAGTGCAAGGGCGAGCGCGCGATGAAAGCCGACAACAGGATCACCTTCAGCGGCGACGGCTTCACCATGGACATGAAGATGGCGATGAACGCCGGCGGCAAGCCGATGAACATGACGCAGCACATGGAAGGCAAGTACGTCGGACCCTGCAAGTAACCAATTAAGCCGCCTCGGCGGCGTTCGCGGTCATCCTCGCGCAGGCGGGGATCGAGTCTAGATAGCGTTCCTGATTTGCTCCAGCGCCCCCGGATCCTCGATCGTCGTGAGGTCTCCGGGGTCGCGGCCCTCGCACAGCGCCTGGATCGAACGGCGCAGCAGCTTGCCCGAGCGGGTCTTGGGCAACACCGTCACGAAGCACACCCTGGCCGGCCGCGCGATCGCGCCGATCTCCCGGTCCACCGTCGCCATGATCTCCCGCGCGTGCGCCGCCGCCAGCTCCGGCGTGGCGACGCGCGAGGCGTCCTTCACCACGACGAAAGCCATCGGCACCTGGCCCTTCACCGCATCAGCCACGCCCACCACGGCAACTTCGGCCACGTTGGGATGCGCCTGCACGGCTTCCTCGATCTCGCGCGTCCCCAGCCGATGGCCCGCGACGTTGATCACGTCATCAGTGCGGCCGAGCACGAAGTAGTAGCCGTCCGCGTCGCGCATCGCCCAGTCGAAGGTCGTGTAAACCATCTCGTCGGCAAACGACTTGAAATACGTCGACACGAAACGCTCGTCGTCGCCCCAGATGGTGGTCATGCCGCCTGGCGGCAACGGCGGGACGATGCACAACACGCCCTTCTCGTTCGCTCCCACCTCGCGCCCGGTTTCCTCGTGCTTGATCTTGATGCGGTAGCCGTAGGCCGCGAACGACGGCGAGCCGAACTTGCGCGGCGTGTCCTCGATGCCCAGGCACGCAGTGAGGATGGGCCAGCCCGATTCAGTCTGCCAGTAGTTGTCGACGATCTGCGCGCCGAGCGAATCCGAGACCCAGCGCGCAGTCGGTTCGTCGAGCGGCTCGCCGGCGAGGAAGAGATAGCGCAGGCATGACGTGTCGTATTTCTTCATCCACGCCGGATCCTGCTTCTTCAGGACACGGATCGCCGTGGGCGAGGAGAACATCGACGTGACCTTGTAGTCCTGGACGATCTTCCACCACACGCCCGCGTCGGGGCGGATGGGGACGCCTTCGTACATGATCGTGGTCGAACCGTTGATGAGCGGCCCGTAGACGATGTACGAATGCCCCACGACCCAGCCGATGTCGGAGGTGCAGAAGTACACGTCACCCGGTTTGGAGCAGAACACATGGCGCATCGAGCCCGCGAGCGCCACGGCGTAGCCCCCGGTATCGCGCTGCACACCCTTGGGTTTGCCGGTCGTGCCGCTGGTGTAGAGGATGTAGGAAGGCTCGCTGGATTCGAGCCATGTCACCGGCACCTGCGCCCCGGCGTGGCGCTCGCGCGCCGCCGCGTAATCGACATCGCGATCGGCGATGCGCGTCATGGACTTGTCGAGGCCACGGTCCACGACCACCACGTGCGCAGGTGGCGACTGCGCGATGCGCAGCGATTCGTCCACCAGCGGCTTGAGCGCAATCATCTTGCCCATGCGCATCCCCGCATCGCTGGTGACCATGACCTTCGGCCGTGCGTCGTCGATGCGCGCCGCGAGGCTGGCGGCGGCAAAGCCGCCAAACACCACCGAGTGGATCGCGCCAAGGCGAACCGTTGCCAGCATGGCGAACACCGCCTCCGGCGTCATCGGCATGTAGATCAGGACGCGGTCGCCCTTGCCCACGCCCAGCTCGCGCAGGATCGCCGCGAAGCGATTCACCTCGTCGTACATCTGCGCGTACGTGAAGGCACGAGTCTCGTTGACTTCGGTCGAGATCCACACGAGCGCCGGCTGCTGCGCGCGCATCGACATGTGGCGATCGACCGCGTTGTAGCAGAGGTTGGTTTCGCCGCCCACGAACCACGAGCAGAACGGCGGATTGGAATAGTCGAGGACCTTCCTCGGTGGCTTGTGCCAGTCGATCGCCTTCGCCTCCTGGCCCCAGAAGGCCTCAGGATCAGCGATCGAGGAGTCGTAGAACTGCTGGTAGGTCTGCTTGGTCATGTGTTCACGTCCACGACGAGTCGGCCCCGGACTTTCCCGGCCAGCACGTCGGGTGCGCGCTCGATGGCGGCGGCAAGCCCGACGGCTTCGGTCACGGCATCGATGGTTGCGGGCGTCACTTCCTTCGCCAGCATTGCCCACGCCTGCTCGCGTCGTGCGCGCGAGGCGGTCACGCTGTTGATGCCGGCCAGCGTCACACCGCGCAGTATGAACGGCGCCACCGTGACAGGGAAGTCCATGCCTTGCGCGAGGCCGCAAGCGGCGACGACACCCTCGCCGATCGTTTGCGCACAAGCATTCGCGAGCGTGTGGCTGCCGACGGAATCGATGACCCCGGCCCAGCGCTCCTTCTGCATCGGCTTGCCGGGTTGCGAAAGTGTGTTGCGGTCGATCACCTCGCGGGCGCCAAGCGACTTGAGGTACGCCTCCTCGGCCATCTTTCCCGTGGAAGCCACGACGCGATAGCCACGCGCCGCCATGATGGCGACCGCGAAGCTGCCCACGCCCCCGGTGGCGCCAGTGACCAGCACCTCGCCGCGATCCGGCTTGATGCCGTGGGCGTCGATTGCGATCGCGCATAGCATCGCGGTATATCCGGCCGTGCCGATGGCCATGGCTTGTTTCGCCGTGAACGCGGCGGGGCGACGGATGAGCCAATCGCCTTTCAGGCGCGCCTTCTGCGCGAGGCAACCCCAGTGGGTCTCGCCCACGCCCCAGCCATTGAGGATCACCGGGTCGCCCGGTTTCCAGAGCGCGTGGCTGCTCGCCTCCACCACGCCCGCGCCATCGATGCCCGCGACCATCGGCCACTTGCGCACCACGGGCGAGGCATTGGTGATCGCCAGTCCGTCCTTGTAGTTGACGGTCGAGTATTCCACGCGGATCGTGACATCACCTTCAGGCAGCTCGGATTCCGCGACGTCCGCAACCCTGGCCTGGAAGACCTCGCCATCCTTGGAAAGCAGGATCGCCTTCACGGCCGCGTGTCCATCGCGGCACGGGCGGCTGCGGCGTGGCGCGGCATCTTCGCTTCGAATACGGTGCCGCTGGTGCCGTCGGAGCGCGCCTCGATCGAGCCGCCATGGGCCACGAAGAACTCGCGCACTATGTAGAGGCCGAGCCCCAGGCCGCCGCTCGGACGCCCCGCCGGGCCGCTCGAGTGGAATGGCTCGAAGATGGTCTCGAGGACTTCGGGCGGGATCACGCCCGCGTTGGACACGCGCACCAGCAGCTGATGCGCTGGCGTACCGTCGATGTGCAGGTTCACTTTCGAGCCCTGCAACCCGTGCTGCAGCGCGTTGCCGAGCAGATTGGAGATCGCCGCGCCGATGCGGTCCGGATCGAACGTGCCGTCCGTCGCGCCCTCCGAGGTGAGCTCGATGCGCTGGTCCTGGCTCTGCAACTCGTCGACCAGCAGCGTTGCGAGATCGAGGAGGTCGCCTTTCGCGGGCTTCATCTCGAGGCGCCCGCCGCGCACGCGTGCGATGTCGAGCAGCTGCTCCACCATGCGCGACATGCGCGCGCCGCTCGATCGGATGCGCGTCGCGGTGTTCACGATCTTCTCGTCGCTGGAAAGCATGGGCAGCAGGTTGGCGCCGTTCATGACCGCCGACAGGGGATTGCGCAGGTCATGGCTCAGGACCGCCACGAACATCTCGTTCATGCGTAGCGCTGCGCGCAGCTGGTCGAGCTGCGTGGCCATGGCGCGGCGCTGGGCGTGCAGCTCCACGAAGACGTCGACCTTGCTGCGCAGCACGTGCGGGTCGATGGGCTTGTGCAGGAAGTCGACCGCGCCGGCCTCGTAGCCGCGGAAGGTGCGCGTGGGGTCGGACGCGGAAGCCGTCAGGAAAATCAGCGGCACGCGGCGCGTGCGCTCGGCGCCGCGCAGCAGCTCTGCCAGCTCGAAGCCGTCCATGTTCGGCATCTGCACGTCGACCAGCGCGACGGCGACATCCTCGACCAGCAACGTCTCGAGCGCCTCCGTGCCGGAAGAGGCGGTCAGGACCGCGACGCCAGGCCGGCGCAACAGCGCCGAGATCGCCACCAGGTTCTGGGGGATGTCGTCGACGACGAGGATCCTGGTGCCGGTATCGCTGGTTGTGGTCATGTTTTTCTTCAGATCGCGAACGCGCGCCCGGACCGCAGGTGCGCGAGCCTCTCCGCCATGTCGCGGATCGGCAATATCAGGTCTGCGCCCGCATGGGCGATTGCCGCTGCGGGCATTGTGGACGACATTGCGTTTTCGGGTTCCTGGACCCAGGCACGCCCGCCGGCCGCGCGAATGCTGGCCAGGCCCGCCGCGCCGTCGTTGTTCGCGCCCGAAAGCACCAGCCCCAGGAGCGCCGGACCGTAAGCCCGCGCCGCCGAGTCAAACAACACGTCGATGCTTGGGCGCGAGAACTGCACCGGCGCATCCTGCGACAACGCCAGCGTCTTCCCTCCTTCGACCAGCAGGTGATAGTCGGGCGGGGCAAAATACACGGTGCCGCGCTCGATCTTCTCCTTGTCCATCGCCTCGCGCACCGGCAGGCGGCAGCGGGCGCCAAAGAGTTTTGTGAGCAGGCTCGGCCGGTGCGGCGGCAGGTGCAGCACCACCAGCAGCGAGGGCTGGAAGCCGGCCGGCAACCCGTCCAGCAGGACGCCCAACGCTTCCACGCCGCCCGCCGACGCCCCGATGACGATCGCTTCGATGTTCAGGACCGCTTCGGCTGGGCTCATTGCTTCCGATAGATGCGCTCTTCGCGCAGGAATTCCGTGAAGGCGTTGACGTAAGGTGAAAAACGCAGGCTCTCGCGCGAGCCGATTCCGAGGAAACCCCGCGGCGCCAGCGCATCGTGGAAGAGGCCGATGGCGCGCGCCTGCAACTCGCGGTCGAAGTAGATCAGCACGTTGCGGCAGGACACCAGCTCGACCTCCGAGAACACGGTGTCGGTGGCGAGACTGTGGTCCGAAAACGCGATCTGCGTCCTGAGGCGCTTGTCGAAGATCGCGTTGTTGTAGGCGGCGGTGTAGTACTCGGCAAGGGACGCCTTGCCGCCCGCGTTGAGGTAATTGGTGCTGAAGGAGGCGATGCGATCGAGCGCGTAGACGCCCGCCTCCGCCGTGCGCAGCGCCTCGGGATTGATGTCGGTCGCGTAGATCAGCGAGCGCGACAGCAGGCCCTCCTCCTGGAGCATGATGGCGAGCGACCAGGCCTCCTCGCCGGTGCTGCATCCCGCGACCCAGACCTTCACGAAAGGATAGGTCTGCAGGATGGGAACGACCTTCTCGCGGATGGCGCGGAAATACGGCGGGTCGCGGAACATCTCGCTCACCTGCACGGTGAAGTACTGCAGCATGCCGGCGAAAACCTCCGGCTCGTGCAGCACGCGATCCTGCAATTGCGAGACGGTGGCGCAGTTGAAGCGCGTCATCGCCTGCGTGATACGCCGGCGCAACGAGGCGAGCGCGTAGTGGCGGAAGTCGTGTTGGTACTTGAGGTAGACACCCTCCAGCAGCAGCCTCAGCTCGAGGTCGAAGTCCGGGTCCACTGTCACTTGGGCATCCATACCCTGCACAGCGAAACCAGCTGGTCGATGTCGATGGGCTTGGCGATGTAGTCGTTGGCGCCGGCCTCGAGGCACTGACGGCGGTCATCAGCCATGGCCTTCGCCGTGATCGCGATGATCGGCAGCTTGTCGCCGTTGGGGCGCGCGCGGATTTCTCGCATTGCGGCGAGTCCGTCCTTCACCGGCATCATGATGTCCATCAGCACCAGGTCGATGTCACCGCGCTTGCTGCGGTCGACCGCCTCCTGGCCGTTGCGAGCGATCTCCACCTGCGCGCCCAGCGGCTCCAGCACGCGGGTGAGCGCGAAGATATTGCGCACGTCGTCCTCGGCGAGCAGCACCTTGCGGCCTTCGAACACGGAGTCGCGCTGGCGCACGCGTCGCAGGAGATCGCGCTTGTCCTCGGAGAGGTTGGCCTCGACCTTGTGCAGGAACAGCGTCACCTCGTCGAGCAGGCGCTCCGGCGAGCGAGCGCCCTTGATGATGATCGACTTGGAAAAGCGGCGCAGGCGCGTTTCCTCGTCGCGCGTCAGTGCCCGCCCGGTATAGACGATCACCGGCAGGAATGGATGGCGACCGTCCTCGGCGAGCTTCTCCAGCAGCTCGTACCCGGTGGCGTCCGGCAGCTGCAGGTCGGTCACGAGGCAATCGAAGTCTTCGGTGGCGATCCTGTCGAGGGCCTCCCTCACGGTGCCGACGGCGATGATCTCCACCGACTCGCCCTGCAGCAACAGCGCGATGTTCCTGCGCAGCGCGTCGTCATCCTCGACCACCAGCACGCGTGAGACACGCTTCTGCAGCCGCGCCTCGAGTCGCTGCATCGCCTTCACCAGTTCGTCACGCGCGACCGGCTTGAGTGCGAAACCCACCGCGCCCATGCCCATGGCGGCCTGGATGTGATCCTCGCCGGAAACCATGTGGACCGGGATGTGGCGCACGGTTGAATCGCGCTTGATCCTCTCCAGCACCGACAGGCCCGACTCGTCGGGCAGGTTCACGTCAAGCAGGATGCCGCTGGGTTTGAGGCGCCGCGCCAGCTCGATCGCCTCCGAGCCGGTCGAGCAATGTACGCAATCGAAGCCCAGCTCGTGCGCCAGGTCGTAGAGCACGCGCGCGAAGACCTGGTCGTCCTCGACCACCAGCACCACGCGTTCGGGGTGGCTGCGCTTGTTGCGGTCGTCATCGATATGCGGCCCAGGCGCCGGCAAGCGGGGTGCCGGGCGTGTCACAGCAGGCACGGGCGCCGGAGCGGGTTGCGGCGGCGCGGGTGGCAGTGCGGACGCCATCGGCGACGTGTTACGCGGCTCCTCAAAGGGATCGGGCCTGGTGTAGACCACCGGGATCTCGAACGTGAACGTGCTGCCGATGCCCGGCGCGCTCCGCAGGCGGATCTCGCCGCCCAGCAGCCGCGCCAGCTCGCGAGAGATCGAAAGGCCCAGCCCGGTGCCGCCGTACCTGCGGCTGGTCGAGCCATCGGCCTGGCGGAATGCCCCGAAGATCACTTCCTGCTGAGACTCGGGAATGCCAATGCCGGTGTCGCGCACGGCGAAGGACACGCGGCCGTCGTGCTCCGCGGCGACTTGCAGGACAACTTCGCCTTTCTCGGTGAACTTCATCGCATTGGAGAGCAGGTTCTTCATCACCTGCTCGACGCGCTGGCGGTCCGTCACCAGCGCCGAAGGCGCATCCGATGCGCGGTCGATGCGGAAGGTCACGCCCTTGTCGGTGGCGATCGGGGCGAACGTCTGGTCGAGCGTGCCCAGGATGTCGTCCAGGACCCACTCCTCCGCCTGCACGTCCACCTGGCCCGCCTCGATCTTCGACAAGTCGAGGATGTCGTTGATGAGCGCCAGCAGGTCGTTGTTGGACGAATGGATGGTGCGGGCGAAACGCACCTGCTCATCGTCAAGCGTGCCGTGCGGGTTGTCGGCCAGCAGCTTGGCAAGGATCAGCGAGCTGTTGAGCGGCGTGCGCAGCTCGTGGGACATGTTGGCGAGGAATTCGGACTTGTAGCGGCTGGTGCGCTCCAGCTCCTCGGCATTTTTCGCCAGCTCGCCCTGTGCCCGGACCAGCTCCGCCTTCTGCTGCTCGAGGCGCTGTGTCTGCTCCTCCAGCTGGACGTTGGTCTGCTCCAGCTCTGCATGCTGGTTCTCCAGGCGCGTCTGCGACTCGCGCAGCACGCGGCCCTGCTCTTCCAGCTCCTCGTTGGAGACGCGCAATTCCTCCTGCTGCGCCTGCAGCTCCTCCGACTGGCGCTGCGTCTCCTCAAGCAGCTCCTCGCGGCGTTCGCGCTCGCGCGCGCTGCGGATGGCTATCGCCAGCGTGGCGGTCACCCGGTCGAGAAGCTCGCGATCGGCATCGTCCGCGCGCCGCAGCAGGCCGACTTCGATCACGCCTTCGACGCCGCCATCAACCACCGCCGGTACCACCAGCACATCGCATGCGGACGCCTTGCCCAGCGCCGAAGCGATGGGCAGGTAGCCTTCGGGAACACCCGAGGCGATGATCGCCCGGCCCTGCCTCGCAGCCTCCCCCAACAGGCCCTCGCCGGCGCGGAAACCCTCGGCGAGTGTCGCCGTATCCAGCGCGTAGCCGGCAATGCGGCGGTAGCGGCCATCGTCGGTACGCACGTAGGCCGCGCCCACCTTCGCGTCCAGATATTGGGCGAGGAACTCGAGCACTTCGTCGCCCAGCGCCTCGGGCCGCTTGTCTCCCTGGACGCGGGAGGCCAGCAGGCCTTCGCCAGTGCGAATCCAGGTGCTGCGCACGCGCGCTCGATAGTCGCGCGACGACATGACCCCGGCGGCGATGATGAGGGAGAGCAGCAAGGCGCCGCCACCCAGGGTCACGTAGGCCTGCGAGCGTGCGACCCCCTCCCATTCGGCGCGTGTCGCGCCAAAACGCGTGCGCTCATCGCGATCGAGGTCAGCGGCGATGGCGCGGAAGCGAATCATGAGGAACCGGCCGCGCTCGGTTCGCATGATCGCAAGCGCCTCCTCGGTCTTGTTGTCCTTGCGCAGCGCGATGGTTTCCTCAAGCTCCGCGAATTTGGCGCTGGCGATCTCGGCCAGCTGCG
>JBDSMR010000156.1:0-5542 GCA_039915735.1 Usitatibacter sp.
TGGGCGCGTTCGCGATCACGGTGAGGCCGCCGCCAGTCACTGCGCCGGCAACCAGTGCGTACTTGAACTCGTCGCTCAGGCCCTCGACGAGCGAACCGAGGTAGGTGAGCGCCGCATTGTCGGTCACGGCGGTCAACGCGGTGGCGCCGTAGTAGACCGTGACGGAATCCATGTCCGCGAGGATCGGCGAGAGCCACCACGCCTGCTGGGCGCCCAGCACCACCAGGCCCGCGAGAAAAAACGCCACCATCAGGCCTTCACGCACCATCAGGCGGTCCTGGTGGCGGGCATAGGCATGGGCGAAGCCGATGAAGAAGAGCAGCAGGCCGAGGAATATCGCCGGATGGTGGGCGAAGGCAACGACGCCCGCGAGGAACAGCAGGTGCACGGCGATGAGGGGCGCGGGCACCGCGCCGCGCGAATCGGGCGCGCCCGGCGCCCCGAGCGCGCGCAATTCCCGGCGAAAGATGAGCGTTGCGGCGAGTGCGTTGACGGCCACCGCGATCGCCACCTTCCACCCGAAGGTCGACATCATGAACGGCAGGTCCCAGCCCCAGGCCGCGGCCACCATCAACACGGGCGGCGCCGCATAGGGCGTGAGCGTGCCGCCGATGGACACGTTGACGAAAAGGACACCCAGCGTCGCGTACGCCAGGCGCCGCGAGATACCGCGCGCGTAGTAGCGGTCTCGCAGGATGAGTGCGGCGAGTGTCATCGCCGCCGGCTCGGTGATGAACGAGCCCAGCAGCGGGACGAAGGCAAGCGCGGCGAAGTAGAAAGCCGGTCCGCGCGGCATCGGCAACAGGCGTGCGATACGCCCGGTGAGCGCGCCCGCGAGCCCCAGGATCGGCCGACTCGCGGCGATCACCATCACCGCGAAGACGAACATCGGCTCGGTGAAGTTACGCGCCTCGAGGTACGTGACGGCGGCGCCGCGCCCCTCGATCGCCATCATCGCCGCGACCAGCACCATTGCCCAGAACCCGAAGGCGACCTCGACCTCGCCCAGCAGGTGCCAGGCGCCAGCGTGCGCCGGACGGCGCTGCGCAGCACGCTCGAAGAAACGTGTCGAGAAGGTATGCACCAGTGCCACCGCAAAAAGCGCGGCGCCAAGAACCTGCACGGTCGTGGGGGTGGGTAGCGTCACGGGCGGCGATTCCCGCCGCGCGCACGGCGGGCGGCGCGAAGGACAAACGGGCCTACCGCGAGCGCGACGACCAGCATGTCGACGGGAAGCGGCGCGGCGACATAACGCACGAACAGCGCCGCGGCGATGAGGCCGGTAGCAATCCCGAGCAGTTCCAGAACGTCGAGGTCCATCCCACGACACTAGGCGTGCCGCGCAGCGATGGGAATCCGGTGCAGCACGTACGGGCCAGCCCTTACTCCAGGCCGACCGCCCGGATCAGGTCGGCGAGGTTGCGCGCGCCCAGCTTCTCCATGACTCGCGCCTTGTGGACCTCGACAGTGCGCGCGCTGATGCCGAGGCGCTCGGCGATGTCGCGGTTGTGCAGCCCGGTCGCAAGCAGCCCGGCGACCTCGCGCTCGCGAACGGTGAGCACAGCGAGGCTCGCGTACCTCGCCTCACGTGTGCCATCGGCATCCAGGCGTTGGCGCTCGCGCCGGAAGCAAGCCTGCGCTGCCGCCACCGGCCCGGCCTCGTCGAAGGGCTTTTCGAGGAAATCGACCGCGTCTGCCTTGAAGGCAGCGCGCGCCGACGCCACGTCTCCGTGAGCAGTCATGATCACGACCGGCAGCGTGCTGCCGCGCGCGGCAAGCTCGCCCTGCAGTTCAAGCCCCGAAAGCCCGGGCATGCGCAGGTCCGCCATGACACACCCGCTCCAATGCGGCTGCAGCGCGGAAAGGAACGCCTCGGCCGACGCGAAGGTCGCAGTGCGGTAACCACGCAGGCTGAGCAACAGGGAAAGGGAATCGCGCACCGCGGCGTCGTCGTCGACGATGTAGACCGTGAGCGCTTCCTCAACCACGGCTCGCCTCTGCCGCCGGCAACGCAAGGTGGAAAGCGCCTCCGGCCCCGGCCTCGGCCCAGAGCCGCCCGCCGTGTGCCTCGACGATCGCGCGGCCGATGGCCAGGCCCATGCCCATGCCGGTGGCGCGCGTGGTCTCGAACGGCTCGAAGATGCGCTGCAGGTCCGCGCTGGGAACGCCCCCACCGCTGTCCCGGACAGTGATCACGACCTCCCCGCCGCGGGCGGCGGCCGACACGGCGACCTCGCGCACGCCCCCTTCAAGCGCTGCGGCATCAACCGCGTTGGCGAGCAGGTTGCGCAGCACGACCTGCATCTGGACCGCGTCGGCCATGACCGGCGGCAGGTTCTCCGACACGACGGCTTCTATCGTCACCTGCCTGGCGCTCGCCGCTTGCGCCGCCGCCTGCGCCGCGCGCTCGACCAACTCCAGCGCGGTGCACGCGCGCAGGTCCATCGATCCGGCGCGGAAGAAATCCCGCAGGCGCCGCACGACGTCGGCCGCACGGGTCGCCTCGACGGTGAGCTTGGCAAGTGTCTGTTCGAGCATCGCGCCGTCGGCGTCACGGCGCCGCGCGATGATCTCGGCCGCGCGCGCATAGCTGGCCACTGCGGTGAGGGGCTGGTTGAGCTCGTGGGCAAGCGCCGCCGCCATCTCGCCCGCCGCGGCAAGGCGAAGCGTGCCGCGCAGCTCCGCCTCGGCTCGGCGGCGCTCGTCCACGGTCACGCCCAGGAACAGGCCCGTGACCGTCAAGGCGATCAGCAGCGCCTGGAACTCGATCACCGTGATCTCGCGAAGCCCAGCGAGCTCGCCGCTGACGATCACCGCGCCCTGGATGATCAGCGCCGCAACGGTAGCACCGGCCATGCCGTAGCGCGTGGCTGCAAGGATCAGGGGGAGGAACAACACGTAGAAGAACCTGACCTGGCCGGGTCCCTGCAGCAGGAAGACGACGGCGAGCGCCGCAACGAGGGCCGCTGCGTGCAGCGCGGCTTCGGGCCTGCGCAGCAGCCCGAGCACCTCGGCGCGGCGGGCAGGCACGGACAGCATCAGCAACGGCGGCAGCGTCACCAGCACGCCGATGGCGTCACCAATCCAGAACCGCGCCAGCGCTTCGAAAGGATCGTCCAGCGGCCCCTGGCCACTCGCGAGCAGCGCCGCGATATAAAGGACCCCGGTGGCAAATGCCCCTGCTGAGACGACAGCCACGAGCCTCACGACGTCGCGGCGCGAGCCGAGCATGGGATCGACCTCGAAGCGGCCGCGCAGCGCCCGTGCAATGGCGGCGTAGGCGAGCGACAGCACCGCGCCCACCAGCAGGGTCGAGGGTTCGAGCGCCGGCTGCCCCCGCACCAGCACCTCGGCGCCAACCACTGCCGCGAACACCAGCGGCAGCCAGCGCTGGCCACCCAGCATCAGCAGGGCGATCGCGAGCGCCGGCTGCGGATTCCACGGCGTGATGCTGTATTGCTGCAGCGGATGGATGTAGCTCACCCAGTCGAGGGCGAGATATCCCGCGACGAACAACAACGCAACACGGTACGGAGCGTTCATTTCCCGCCGGGCCGGGCCTGCTTGCGCGCCGGCCCGATGGCCCCACTCGCCGCAGCCCGCATCAGGCGCTGGAACGAGGGGCACTCGAGGTGGCTGGGCGCGGGACAAACCGCCGCATGGCGCAGGCTGTCGCGCATGGCGGTCATGCGGCGGATGGTGTGGTCCAGCTCCAGCGCCTTTGCCGCGAGCATCTTGCGATCGATTCGCGGCTTCGCCTTCGGCGAGAACATCCGCGCGATCTCGTCGAGCGAGAATCCCGCGGCCCGGCCGAGGCTGATCAGCGCCAGCCGGTCGAGGACGCCGCCGTCGAATACACGGCGCAGGCCGCTGCGGCCGACGGAGGCGATCAGCCCCTTCTGCTCGTAGAAGCGCAATGCCGAGGCGGGAACCCCGGAGCGTTGGGCCACTTCCGCGATGTCCATGCGAAACCCCTTGACTTAAAGTCGACTTGAAGTGGCACTCTGCACTTTCCCCTGCCGGGAATCAAGTGAAAGGAGCGCGAAATGGAAACCGTGATGAACATCGCCGCGATCGGGGTCGGCGCGACGGTCGTGATGGATCTGTGGACTGTCATCCGCAAGCAGGCGCTTGGCATCCCGCTGCCGGACTATGGAATGGTGGGTCGGTGGCTGGCGCACATGGCGCGCGGCACGTTTCGCCATGACCGCATCGCAGGCTCCGCCCCCATGCCCGGTGAAAGACCCCTCGGGTGGACCGCGCACTACGCCACCGGCATCACATTCGCTTCGGCGCTCGTCGGCCTGTGGGGGATTGATTGGATTTCGCGCCCTGCAATCGGACCGGCGCTGATCGTGGGCATCGGCAGCGTGGCTGCGCCTTTCTTCCTCATGCAGCCGGGCATGGGCGCGGGCATCGCGGCAAGCCGCACGCCCAATCCCACCGCGGCTCGCACGCAGAGCCTCATCACCCATTCGGTCTTCGGCTTCGGCCTCTATGCCGCGGCGCTGGCCCTCAACATTTTCATCCACTGAAGGAGAAACACATGAACATCCCCAGTCGTTATGCGCCGCTCGTTTTTGGCGCCCTGTTGTCCCTGATCATGGTGTCCATTGTCTCGGCCGTGGTGCTCGCGCTCAATCGCGGCATCGACGAAGGCTTCGCGTTGCAATGGCTGAAAAGCAGCGCGACCACCTGGCCGGTGGCGTTCCCAACGGTGACGTTGGTGGCGCCGTGGGTCCGGAAGGTGGTCGCGCGGGTGACTGCTGCCTAGCTGCCTCCGGCTCAACTCTCGGAGCCGCCGACGCGCCCGCCGTCGTTCTTGGTGATCACGATCGTGGAAGAGCGCGGGCGCGACGTGCCGCCATCGGGCCAATGGCTTGGCCACGACGACGGATTGCCGATGTTGCCCACCGGCGTGTCCTCGCCCGGGTGCTGGATGTTCACGAACACCGCCTTGCCGTCCGGGGTCTCGGCGAGGCCGGTGATTTCGCACTGCACCGGCCCCACGAGGAAGCGGCGCAGCTTCTCTTCCCCCAGCGCCGCACCAACAAAGGTCGGCACCGCCTTGGTGGTGGCGCCATCGACGTTGTTGATCGTCTTCGCAGCTCCGTCACCGACCTTGCCGGGAACGGCGGCCAACATCATGCAGTTGGTGACGTCGGTGTAAGCGCCGTCGTCCGTCTGCAACCACATGAGGCCGCTGCGCGAAAACCAGCAACCATCGGGGCTGGAGAAATCGTTGGCCGCCGTGAGGCCGGAGACGTTGACGTTGGTCGCATCGGCCGTGGAACGCGCGCCGAACAGGAACACGTCCCAGCGGAAGGCGGTGCCGGCCGCGTTGCCGTCGTTCTCCGACATGCGCACGATGTGGCCGTTGGGGTTGCCGCGCTGCGCCGTGCCGTCAGTGCGGGCATCGTTGTAGAAGCGCGGGTTCGGGCCGTCGGTCGCGGCCAGGGTGCGGACCGAGCTGCTGTTGTTGGTGAGCGTCACGTAGATCTCGCCGTTGCGCGGGTTCACCGCGGACCACTCGGGGCGATCC
>JBDSMR010000014.1:0-5425 GCA_039915735.1 Usitatibacter sp.
TTCAGGCCTCGAGCAGCCAGCGCCTCACCAACCGGTAGACGCGTTTCGAGGAGAGCAGGCCGAGGTGGTTGACGCCGTAGGCGACGGCCTGGTTCGCGGGCACGAACAACGGGGCGCCACCCGGGCCCGCGCGCCGTCCGAGGGCGCTGTCGATCGGCACCAGCCCATCGCCCAGCAGGTGCTCCTTCAGCTCGCCCCCGCGCCGGGCGATCGAGGCGGCGACGGCGTAACACGCAACCCATTTCGGCAGCAGGACAGGGCGGCGCGCCTCGGCGGGGCTTGTGACGTGGCCGAAGCGATCGCGGCCGACCCAGTCGTCGTCGAGGATGCTGCCGTGGCGTAGATCCGTGATGCCGGCACTGCGGATCTTGCCGAGCCGCGCGAACGCGGCCGTGTAGGGACTCGCCTCGAGGATCAGGTCGACCCAGTTGCCGCCGCGCTCGAGGGGCGCGCCCTCGTGCGGCGTCCCGAGGAAAACCACTCGGCGCAGCCGGCGCAGCCATGCGTGGCGCGCGATCTCCCCGTAGGTGCAGGCGCTGCGTGCCACCAGGCCGCCCATGCTGTGGCCCACAATCGTGATCTCCTCGAGGCGCACCGGCCAGGCACGCGAGAGCTCCTCCAGCAGGTCGGCTAAGGCGCGCCCGTTGGTGGAAACGTGGCGGCCGCTGTTGTAGTGCAGGTAGAGTGCGGTCCCGGCGCCATCGCGCGCCAGCGCCGCGCCGTGGTCGTGGCCCTTGCGGCGCCACTGCAGGTCGTTGAAGCACAGGCCGTGCACCAGCACCACCACCCGGCTCGACGGCTGGACGACGCGCGCGCGAATCCCTGCCGGGGTGAGCTCGAGAGCCACGCCCTCCCGGCGCAGCCGCATCGGGATCGCGAGCGGATTGGCGCTAAGGGCCAGATGATCGCCGAGGACGCCGTTGAGCGCGGCGAGCACCGCCTCCCGCCGCACCGAGGACGATTCGTGCTGCAGCAGCAGCGCGAGCTCCTCGAGCAGCAGGTCGATCGCCCGGCCCGCGGTGCGCGTCGCGCCGCGGATGGACCGGTAGACCAGCCCGGGGACGCCGTCCATGGGTGCGGGGACCGGCAGGCCGAGCGGGGCCGCGGCGCGGACGATGTTGTGGTGCATCGTCTCGACGAGGTTGGTGAGCCCGACGACGGCGTCGACCGCGAGTTTTCCCACCCCGCGCACGTCGGAAACCTTGTTCCTGCGCGGCGCCCTCGTCGTCACGCGCTTGCGGTGGCTGTCAATGCACCAAAGGCGTGAACGCGGACCTGGGACCACGTCATGGCTTACTCCCTGTATCACGGCCCGCTCAAGCGGTGCCAGTGTTGCAACGTACACGGCGATCCTGGGCGAGCTTTTGATGCAGGTCACCCTTGCCGCGAGTACTGGCGGGCACCGCTGGGGTTGATGCAGATCAAAGGCGCCGGATGCAGGGCGCATACCCTAGTCCGCAATGAACCCCTATGGCGTTTTCCTCCTTTATCTCGGGGCGATCCTCAGTTTCGTCGCGGTGACGCTGCTGATGAATCGAATGCTGGGGCCCAAGCCCCGCGCCAACGCGACCAAGCTGGAGCCGTTCGAATGCGGCGCAACTCCGGTGGACTCGCGCAACGTGCGCCCGGTCGCGGTCAAGTACTACGGCATCGCCATCGCCTTCATCCTTTTCGACCTTGAGACGGTATTCCTCATCCTGTGGGCGCTCGCCGCCCGGCCGCTCGGCGATTTCATGCTGGTCACGTTCCTGATCTTCACCGCACTGCTGGTGCTGATCCTGCTCTACGTATACAAGGCGCGGCTGCTCGAAGCGGTGACCGAGTAGCCATGGCCACCGCGCCCGCCAACATTCCGATCTACCCCGCCGAGAAGGCGGGCCATTCCGGTTTCGAGTACTTCTCCACCAGGAAGGACGAGCTGGTGGGCTGGGCGCGGAAGTTTTCGCTCTTCCCCTACCCGTTCGTCACCGCCTGCTGCGCGATGGAGTTCATGGCGGTGAGCTCGACGCCCTACGACACCGACCGCTTCGGCGCGGCGCTGCCGCGCTTCTCGCCGCGCCAGTCGGACCTGTTGATGGTGGTGGGCACGGTGACCCACAAGCAGGCGCCGATCCTCCTCAAGGTGTACGAGCAGATGTGCGAGCCCAAGTGGGTGATGGCCTTCGGGGCCTGCGCCACCAGCGGGGGCTTCTACCAGAATTACGCGGCGGTGGCGGGGATCGACAAGATCATTCCCGTGGACATCTACGTGCCCGGCTGCCCGCCGCGGCCCGAGACGGTGATCGACGCGATCATGAAGCTGCAGGCGCGGATCGCCGGCGACCACCATCCGATCCTCACGGACAAGTTCTGAGCATGAACGTGCCGCTCCCCGTCCCCCTGCCCCCGTTCCTGGAGGTCGCGGCCGCCGAGGTTCTTCCCACCGCGCGCGCCCTCAAGGCAGAGGGTTGCTTCGACCTCCTGGTTGACGTGACCGCGGTGGACTGGCCGCAGCGCACGCCGCGCTTCGACGTCGTTTACCACTTCTACTCGACCGCCACCTTCGCGCGGGTGCGCGTGAAGACGCGCGTGACCGAATCCGACCCCACGGTCGATTCGCTCGTGCCCCTCTACGGCTCGGCGCTCTTCATGGAGCGCGAATGCCACGACATGTACGGCATCGCCTTCCGCGGCCACCCGGACCTGCGCCCGATCCTGCTCTACGAGGGCTTCGTCGGCCATCCGCTGCGCAAGGACTATCCCATCGGACGCGAGCAGCCGCTGGTGAAATTCATCAAATGAACGAGGCCATCGCCAACCCCATCCGACCCGCGTTCGACGCAAACGACGAGCCGGGCTCGGTGGTGGTCAGCATCGGGCCCTCGCACCCGGCGACCCACGGCACCATCCAGGTGATCGCCGCACTCGACGGCGAGCGCGTGAAGCGCGTCGACGTGCACTGCGGATACCTCCATCGCGGCTTCGAGAAGGAATGCGAGGCGCACACCTGGCACAACCTGATCCCGTACGTGGACCGGCTCAACTACTGCTCGGGCCTCATCAACAACTTCGCCTACTGCGAAGCGGTGGAGAAGCTGATGGGGGTCGAGATGACCCCGCGCTGCAAGTACCTGCGCACGCTGCTCTCCGAATACTCGCGCATCGCCGACCACCTCACCTGCATCGCCGCCTCACTGATGGAGCTGGGCGCGATGACGCCGTTCCTGTACCTGGTGATGATCCGCGACTACATCTACGAGCACCTCGCCGCGCTCACGGGGGCGCGCGTGACCTATACCTACGGGCGCATCGGCGGGCTCGCCCGCGACCTGCCCGAAGGCTGGCTCGCGCGCCTCGCGGAAATCCTCGACCAGTACCAGGACTTCATCGGGCGCGTGCACGGCCTCATGGACCGCAACCGCATCTTCATCGACCGCACGCGCAACATCGGCGCGATCACCGCGCCCGAGGCGATCCACTGGGGCATCACCGGGCCGATCCTGCGCTCCACCGGCGCGCCGCGCGACCTGCGCAAGGACACGCCCTACCTTGCCTACGCCGAGCTCGACTTCGACGTGCCGGTGGGCATCAACGGCGACAACTACGACCGCTACTACGTGCGCATGCGCGAGATGGACGAGTCGGTGTACATGATCCGCCAGCTGATGGAGATGCTGCCCGAGGGGCCGATCAACGTGGACGACCGGCGCTGCACCTTCCCCGAGAAGACACTGGTGTATTCGGAGATCGAGTCACTCATCAACCACTTCAAGCTGGTGATGGACGGCCCGAGCGTGCCCGCGGGCGAGGTGTACTTCTCACACGAGGCGCCCAACGGCGAACTCGGCTTCTACCTGGTGAGCGACGGCAGCGGCACGCCCTACAAGGTGCACGTGCGCTCGCCCAGCTTCGTGCACATGGGCGGGCTCGCCCGCCTGCTCGAGGGCTACCAGCTCGCCGACATCATCCCGACCTTCGGCTCGGTGAACATGATCGGCGGGGAGTGTGATCGATGAAGCACCTGATCGCCGAGTTCGACCAGCTGCGCTCGCGCTTCCCGGCGGGCTTCGACTCCTCGATGGTGCTGCCGTGCCTCAGGCGCATCCAGGAGGACCGCGGCTACGTCGCCGACGAGGATATCGCCGCCCTGGTCGAATACCTCGGCGTGCCGCGCATCCAGGTCGAGGAGGTGCTCTCCTTCTACGGGCAGTTCCGGCGCGCCCCGGTCGGGCGCTGCCACATCGAGGCCTGCCGCAACATCTCCTGCTCGCTGCTGGGCGCCGAGCGCCTCATCGAACACCTGTCGGCGAGGCTCGGCATCAATCCTGGCCAGACCACGGCCGACGGCCAATTCAGCCTCGCCACGGTGGAGTGCATGGCCGCGTGCGGCACGGCACCCATGGTGGTGGTGAACGGCAAGTACCTCGAGTCCATGGACGCGGCCAAGGTCGACGCGCTGATCGACGCGAACCGCGTGCGGGCGGCTGAATGAACGCCCCCGAGCGCCGCAACCTGCTGATGACTTTCGAGGTGACGCCCACCTCGCACCTGCTTGCCGACTATCACGCGCGCGGCGGCTACCAATCCCTCGAAAAGGCGCTGCGCACCATGACGCCCCAGGGAGTCACGGCGGAAGTCAGCGCCTCGGGCATCCAGGGTCGCGGCGGCGCCAACTTCTCGGCCGGGCGCAAGTGGGGAGTCATCAATCTCAGCGACGGCCAGCCCCATTACCTCTGCGCCAACGCCGACGAGGGCGAGCCCGGCACCTTCAAGGACCGCTGGATCCTCGAGAACGCGCCGCACCTGCTGCTGGAGTCGATGCTGATCGCGGCCTTCGCACTGCAGGTGCGCCACGCCTTCATCTACATCCGCGGCGAGTTCGACCTGCCGTATCGCCGCATCGCCGGCGCCCTCGACGAGGCCTACGCCGCGGGCTATTTCGGCAGGCCACTCTTCGGCACCGACTTCACCTGCGACCTCATCGTCTATCGGGGGGCTGGCTCCTACATCTGCGGCGAGGCCTCGGGGCTGCTCTCCTCCCTCGAGGGCAAGCGCGGCTACCCGCGCAACCGCCCGCCGCGCCTGACCGTGCGCGGCCTCTACCAGCGCCCAACCGTCGTGAACAACGTGGAGACTCTTTCCAATATCGCGGGGATCATCGCGGACGGCGCCGAGGCCTTCAAGTCCTTCGGCACCAGGAAGAGCCCCGGCACGCGCCTGGTCTCCATCTCTGGCCACATCAACAAGCCCGGCGTGTATGAGGTCGAACCCGGGCGGCCATTCCGCGAATTCATCTTCGACACCTGCGGCGGCGTGCCTCACGGGCGCAAGGTGAAGGCGATCATCCCCGGTGGCATCTCCACCAAGGTCGTGACCGGCGAGGAAGTCGATCGCGTGCGCCTGGACAACGAGGACCTCGCCACCGTGGGCTCGGGCATGGGCTCGG
>JBDSMR010000023.1:0-56585 GCA_039915735.1 Usitatibacter sp.
CTCGCGTTCGCGGCCCACACCTTCAGCCAGGCGGTTGCGCTCGACCACGCGCCACTGACGGCTCTTCACCAGCGCGGTGATGAACATCGCGGTGGTGCCGCGCGCATCGAGCTCGCTCACGTTGGAGCGCACTTCGTAGACGGTCACCATCGGGCGGTCGCTGGCCTTTTCCATCTTCTGCAGGCGCTGCGAACTCCTGGAGCGGTCGACCTGCGCGTCAGCGGCGTAAACGCTGAACGGCAGCGCGGCGATGATCAGGGGGATGAGCAGTTTCTTCATGGAGATTCTCCGGATTCCAGTTTCAGCAATCGCCGACGCGGCGGGCGGTGACGACGGAGCGCTGCTCCATCTTCATCGGCTCGGAGACGACGGTGCGCATGTCGATGTTGAAGGCCTCGGCGTTGACAGTGCCGTTGGCCTCACCGGTCATGGTCGGGTTGGTGCAGGCCATGCGGAAGGAGATCTTGTCGCCCGATCGCTTGAGGTCCGAGTACTTGCACTTGTCGTTGCCTTCCTTGTTCACGTAGGCCTTGCCCTCGTCGATGTCCTTCTTGGTGACGCACTGGCTGAAGTTGATCGCCGGCATCGACATGTTCATCACGGTCACCTTCACCGAGTAGTCGTATTTGCCGGGCTTGCTGGTGTCGGCGTGGGCCAGGCCGGCGGCGCAGGCCAGGGCCAGGGAAAGGAGGGCGGTTTGCGCTTTCATCGGGATTCCTCGAAAAGAAAAAGGGCGTCTATGTATTCAGACGCCCTTTCCCGGGAAACCACGACAGCGCCGGCTACTTCTTGATGCAGGCCTTCACCTTGCCGGAGACGATCAGCGAGCGGCAGCGGTTGAGACCCGCGTCGCTGGTGCAGACCAGGGTCGTGGGGTCCTGGACGCCGCGCGGTTCGCACCCTTCGATCTTCATGCTCCCGGCCGCGGTGCCGCCACCGAGGCTGCCAGCGACGTTCCCGGATTTCGGGAAGGAACCGCCGCCCGCCATGCCGCCGCCCATCGCAGGCGTATTGAAGTTGCCAGGCACCTTCGCGGTCGGCGGCGGGGCGGCCATCACGGCCCCGCTTGCAGGCGGCGCGGCCTGCACGGTCACCGGCGGCGGGGCAGTGAACGCGGGCGGCGGCTTGGCCATGTTCGGCCCCTTCACAGGTTCCGCCGGAACCTTGGCGGGCATGGCTTGTGTCACCGACGGAGGCGGCGTGAACGTCGGCGGCGTCTTGGCCATGTTTCCCAGCTTCCCCGGCTCGGTCGGGGCCTTGGGCGGCATGGCTTGTGTCACCAACGGGGGTGACGTCGGGACCTTGCCGATGCCGATGCCCGTGCGGCCCGGGTCGATGTTGGCGACCAGGCCCTTCGGCTTGTTCTCGGCCACGATTTTTTTCGCGGAGACAGGCGCCAGCATGTTCGCGGACTCCTGTGCGATTTTCTCGCGCGCCTTGGAAACCGTGCCGCGCAAGAGCCCCTGCTCACGCACGTAGTTCCAGACTTTTGTCGCTTCGGCGTCGATTTCGGCGCGCTGGCGGGCTACACCGCTGTTGCAGTCCATTTCTTTCGGGCACTGGATCCCGAACAGCTTCTTCACCTGGAAATCAAGTGCCGAGTAGAACGCCACGCGCTTGATCGAGATATCGATTGCGATCGGCCGGTTCTGGGCGCACGCCAGGTCGCCGTTCATGACCTGGCTTTCGGTGCCACTGCCCTTGCAGGAGCGCATGAACTCCTCGAGTTCGACTTTGCAGCGATCGTCCTTGCAATCCACCGCCGCCTTGGCGATGGCGTCCGCAAATGCCTTGTCGTTCGCGGACTTGTTTGCGGCAGCATCCTTGGCGCCTTTGTCCTTGATTTCCTGCTCGGACTTCTTTGCCTGTGCACCCATGACGCCCAGCTCGGTGTTGATGGCGGCGATCCACTGCGCGTCCTTCTGCGCATGCAACTTTTCCCATTCAGCGGTCACCTGGGCGAGTGTCTTGTCGTAGAGCTGCCCGGCCTTGAGGCCGCCAGGGTTCTTCGACGCCGCCACGATGCGGGCGGTCCACTGCTGGTCCGACACCTTCTTCACCAGGTAGTGATGGTTGGAGGAGTACGACGGGTCGCTTTTCACCTCATAGCCGAAGTACGCGCCGATGTCGGCAATGCAGGTGTTCAGGTAACGCGAGCTGGCCGGCATGTTCGTCGGGAACGCCTTGTTCGCGCTAGCGAGGCAGATCTTGCCGGCGAACGACTTGTCGGACTCCAAACGCAGCCGCATCGCGGCGTCGCCCGCCCGCAGCTTCGCCATGGAGTTTTTCTCGGCGAGGATCGGGAGTTGCTGCTTGTAATGGTTGATGTACTGCGTGGAGAGGGCGCCGCACGTCTTGCTGGCGTTTTCGACCGACATCGTGTGTTTGTCGAAGTAGTGCTCGCATTGCGGCCCGGTGCTCTTCGACAGGCTGATTTCAACCGAGTACCACTGCTGCCCGTAGAGCTCATAGTCGGACATGAGGCGCGGCAGGAAGATGGACTTGTAGTAGACCTGCGGGTCCACGTGTTTGCTCTGCCCGGCGAAGGTGTCCCCGAGGTTGCTCACGCCGGCGACCAGGGCCTCCGAGCCGCCTTCGACCAGGTTGGACATGATCGCCGTGCATTTCTCGGTGGTGGCCTTGATGGCGTTGTAGACCATCACGATGGTGGGCGGGTTGAGGCCCGCGTCGGATAGGCCGCAGCCGCAGCTGAAGGAGGCGAAGGCAACCGCGGCGCCCGGGATGGCCTGGATGGCCTGCCCGAGCGCTTCGGTGGCGGCCTGGTCCGCCAGCATTTTCTTGAGATTTGCCGGAAGGATGCCAACCTTGTCGAGGATCGCGGCGATTGGCTTGGCAGCGGCCGAATAGAGTGCGCCTTCGCAGGCGGGATTCTTCTGCGGCAAGGTGCCGTTGGCTGCCAGCGCGATGGTCGCGACCATCATGGTGGTGGGTATCGGCGCGGGCGAGGTGACCAGCGCAACGCACTGAGGTTGGCTCACCACGAACTCGACCGCCTTGGGGCCCTTGTCCGCAGCGATCGAGGCCATCTTGGCGTTGGCCTTGAGGCAATCGTAGGCATCGTCGAACACAGTGGCGTGCGCGGTCGCGGAGAACGTGAATGCCGCGGCCAGCAGCGTCGCGCGCAGCATCAAACGGTTCGGGGGCGTGGTCATGGCTTCCTCGGGAAAAATGGACTTCTACAGGTACAGACGTACCCGCCGGGGAAAACACGACACTGCCGGCATGAAAAAGCCTAGAGGCTGAACCAGAGGGGCGCGAGGGGGAGGGGCGCCTTGCGACCCGCCGCGCGTTCGAGGCTTGCCAGGGGGCCGGCGGTGGGGCTGCCGGTGGCGAGCGCGTCGACGTAGTCGAGGACCGCGAAATACGGGTGGCCTTCGGGCAGGCGTGACTGGGCGATCTTGCGGGCCGCGTCACTCGCCTTGAGGGCTGCATCGCGCTTGCCGGTGAGGGCGAGCAGGTACGCGCGGATGCCCAGCGCCGGATGGTTGCCCAGGGCGCGCTGTCCGGAGGGTGAAGCGAGCATCGCTTCCACCTGCGCAAGCGCCGTCTCGCCCTGGCCGAGGGCCGCGAGCCTCTGGCTATCGATCAGTGTCAGCACGATCACCTCGTCGCTCGTCTCGAGCTTGAGCGCGGTGACCAGCGCGCGGGCGCGTGCGAGCAGTGCGGTGGCCTTGTCTCGCTCGCCGAAGTCGAGCGCCACGTTGGCCAGTACCAGCAGCGTCCTTATCACCGTGCGCTGGGGTGGATCGTCCGTCGCGGGCAGCGCCGCTTCCGCGCGCCGGGCGAAGTCACGCGCAGCTGCTTCATGGCCGGCACTGCGCGCGCATAGCGCGGCCTTCGAAAGCACGTCGACGGTAAGCGGGTGGGTGGCGCCGCTGACCCGGGTACGCAACTCCACCAGCTTCGAATATTGCACGTGGCATTCGGCGTAGCGGGCCAACTGGCGCTGGTACTCGGCCAGGTACCAGCTGTGCACCAGGGTCTTGTCGTTCTCCGGGCCGAGGTGCTTCTCGAGGTCCTGCGAAAGCGTGCCCAGCATCGCAGCCGCGCCCACGATGTTGCCGATGCGCCCGACGCCGATCGCCAGGTTGGCGCGAATGGTGAGCGCGCTGGCAAGCTTGCCGGGCGGAGGATTCAACAGCAACGGCTCGAGCGGCTCGAGGATCGCCGGCATCTCACGCCAGCGCCCGACGACGCTGCGCGCGGTGGCGCGGCCGTTCTGCGCCTCGACGTAACGCCAGTCCTTCTCACCCACCTTCGCGCGCACTTCTTCAGCCACCGCATCGGCGAGCGTTATGCACTCCTCGTGCCTGCCCACCTTGCAAAGCGCGAAGGCGTAGTAGACCTTGCCCACCACGACTTCGTCCGCCATGGCGCCGTCGATGGCCTCGACCACCGGAAGTGCCTCGCGATAGTGCTCGACGGCGTCGGCGAATTTCTCGATGTCGCTTTCGGCGCTTGCAAGCGCGAGCAGCGTGCGTGCGCGCTCCGGCGATCCACGGCCCTCCACCTCCTGTGCCTTCGCCGCCGCGGCAAGCAGCGGCACCGCCTTTTCAGGTCGGGCGAGTGCGTTGTACGAGGTACCCAACACGCGCTGCAACTCCGCGCGCGTGTCCGGCTGGTCCGCGAAGCGATCGACGCCGCTGGCCCCCGCGTCGAGGAGATCACGTGCGCTGAGCTTGTCACCCTTCGACTTCTCGGGGTCGGCTGCCTGGAAGAGGTCGAAGACGAAGCTGCTGACGGCCTTGGCCTTGCGCGCTTCACTCTGCGCCTGGTTGTTGGCGCGCAAGGCGAGGGACTCGGCTTCACGTGCGCGGGCTTCGTCGCGCTTGGCCTTCAACCCCTCCGCTGTAGCCAGGGCAGCCTGCTCGCGCGCATTCGTGGCTTCGCGCTCCGCGCGCGTCGATTCGGTCTCCGCGTTGGCGCGAGCCGCCTGCGCCTGGGCGGATTGGGCCTTTGCGTCAGCGAGCGCGGCGATGGCGATGCGCTCCTGTTGCCGCGCCTCTCCGGCGAGCCAGAGCGAAACAACGAGGCCGGTGATGATGGCGATGAAGGCCGCGGCGGTGGTTGCGGCAAGCGCCCGATTGCGCCGAGCCCACAACAGCACTCGCTCGAGCGCGGTTGGCGTGGTCGCGAGAACCGGGCGATGGTCGAGCCAGCGCGCGAGGTCTTCCGCGAACGCGGCCATGGTCGGATAACGGCGCTCGGGCTCGCGCGCGAGCGCCCGTGCAACCACGGCCACCAGGCTGGCGTCGAACTTCTGTGAGTCGAGCGCGCGCGCCTCTTCGTGGACGATGCTGTATTCGAGGGCGCGGCGCGATGTTTCCCTGGGCGTGTGCGGGCGTGAGCCCGTCAGCAGCTCGAACAACACCACGCCGAGTGAATAGACGTCCGATCGCACATCCGCCGGCGCACCCGTGAGTTGCTCCGGCGCGCAGTATTCGAGCGTGAGGGCGCGGCCCGCCATGCGTGTGATGCCTTCGCCTGCCGGAGTTTCGTCGTCGAGCAGGCCGGCGATGCCGAAGTCGAGCACCTTCGGTTCGTTCGCCGCGGTGACGAGGATGTTCTGCGGCTTGAGGTCGCGATGCACCACGAGTCGACCGTGTGCGTAGGCGACTGCTTCGGCCACGATGCGCGCGAGTTGCACGCGTCCCCGCGTATCGAGGTTGCGCGCCTGGGCGTGGGCGAGGAGTCCCGCGCCTTCCACATACTCCAGCACCAGGAACGGATGTTCGTCACCGGGCGAAAGCCCCGCATCGAGGAGGCGGGCGATGTTGGGATGGTTGAGGCGCGCGAGGACTTCCCGCTCGCGGGCGAAGCGGCGCTCCACCAGGTTGCGATCGAGGTCGGTGCGCAGCAGCTTGATTGCCGCCTGCCCCTTGTAGAGGCCGTCGGCGCGCGTGGCGAGCCACACCTCTCCCATGCCGCCTTCGCCGAGCTTGCGTTGCAGCACCCAGGCACCGAGGCGTTCGCCTTCGTTCGCGGCGGGGCGTGTGTCCTGCTCGACGGCGGCGGCCAGCAAATGTGCGTACTTCTGCGAGCTGATGCCGGCGATCGAAGCGGTTTCGCCCGATTGGCCGCGGCGTTCGAGCGCGCGGCGCACGGCGCCTGCATCTCCGGGGGCCAGCGTCGCGAGCCAGTTCTCCAGCCCGTCGGGATCGCGTTCGAGTCCTTCCGCGATCAGCTCGGAGCGCCTGCGCAACTGCTCGTCATTCATCCTGCGGCCCCAGCATGTCTTCCAGCAGGGTGCGCGCCCGCGACCAGTCACGATCGACGGTGCGTGTGGATACACCACGCATCTGGCCGATTTCCTCGAGGCTGAAGCCGGCGAAGTAACGCAGCTCCACCAATTCGTAGAGCGAGGGATCGATACGCTCCAGCCTTTCGAGCGCCTGGTCGAGCGCGAACCACTCCTGGCCGTCGTCCGCGGCGACTTGGTCAGCGTGGGAGAGCGTGACGTGAGTGGCATCCGCGCCGCGTTTCTCCGCGCCCTGGCCGCGAATGAAATCGAGCACCACGGAACGCAGCACCTTGCCAAGGTAGGCGAAGAACTGCGCGCGGGTGGAGCCTTCGATGCCTTCGCGCTGCGCGATGCGCAGGAATCCCTCATTGGCGAGCGCGGTGGTGCTGAGACTGGGGATGCCGCCCGCGTCGAAGAGGCGCGCACGGGCCAGCCGCTTGATTTCGGGGTAGAGCGCGGCGTAGAGCCTGCCGGCGGCATCGGGCTCGCCGGCCTGCACCGCGGCGAGCAACGTCGTCATCGACTCCAAGAAGCGCGTACCGATGAAGTGGGGATGATGCGATTATAGGGGTCACAGACACGGGGGTGCCGCATGAATATCCGTATTTCGACCATGGCGCTGGTGACATCGGCAATGCTGATCAGCGGCTGCGCGCCGCTGGTGACGCAAAGTCCCGGCAGCGGACTCAGCCCGGTCAACGCCGTTTCCGAGGAGGGCGACAAGCACCTGATTCTTTTCGGCTACGACGTGGTGAGCTATTTCACCGAGAAGGCCCACAAGCGCGGCAGCCCGGCGATCAAAAGCGTCTACAAGGACGTGACGTTCCGGTTTTCGACCGCCGGCCACAAGGCGCTCTTCGACGCGACGCCCGAGAAATACATTCCGCAGTTCGGCGGCTACTGCGCCAACGGCATCGTCTACGCTATTCCCTGGGGCGGAGACGTGGACACCTGGGAGATGATCGACGGCAAGCTCTACATCTTCGGCGGCAAGGGTTCGCACGACGCCTTCATGCTCGACGTGCCGCGCAACATGGCGCTCGCCAACAAGTACTGGACCGAGGAGGTCAACGGTTCCAACGCGTTCTGGCAGCGCAGCAAGCGCATGGTGTTTCGCGTGCCGCATTACAAGAGCGGCGAAGAGCTCGCCGCGGAAGTCGCGCGGGCGAAACGATAAATCCGGTGTCAGACACGACTTTTGCTGAGGGCGGCATCTGCCGCTAGCGCAAAAGTCGTGTCTGACACCAGTTTTTCCTAGGTGAACTGCTCGAGGCGGTTCTCGACCACCGTGCCCGCGCCATCCAGCGTGTGCTCCTCGAATCGGACCGCACCCTTGTTGTTCATCGTCAACACGGTCGAGGAGCGGGTGCCGTAGTCGGCGCCGGTGATAAGCGCCGCGGAAAGGCGCCGTTCCCACTCGATGCCGACGCCGGTCGCGGGAAGCGAATCGTCAGGCGCGCCGCCGCCGTCGGCCAATGCGGCAAAGAGTTGTTGCGCCGGATCGGCATCGACCAACGCCCGCTCCATCGCGCGCCGCGATCGCTGCACTTTCGGCCACGGCGTATCCAGCAAATGGTTCGACAACGCATGCACTCCGGGCTCGATGGCGCGCGCGACAGCTTCGCGGCTGCCGTAGTACCAGAGTGAATCGCCGTCACCCGCGAGCAGGTTGAAGCCGTTGTAGTCGCGGGAACTCGTCTCCAGCGCCGCGATGAACGCCGCCGGCGTCAAATCACCCAGCAGGAATTCGGTAACGATTGCGCCGCGCGAACGCGCGCTGGAGCGTTTGTCGGCAGGATCGCGGTAGTTGGTGACCGCGGCGAAGCGGCCGGCGCGTGTCACCCCCATCCAGGTGCCGCCCGCCTTGAGGTCGCGGCCCGCCAAGATCGCCGGGTGGTCAGGCCAGAAATGCGCCGGCTGCGTGGGACGCTCGCGCCATTCGTCGCGGTTGGCCGCGATCACGAGCGGGAGGTCCGCCCGTGCCTTCCATGCGAGGACGATCAGGCACAACTCAGGCTTCGGGCGCCTTGATCGCGGCGAGGTGCTCCGCGTATCGCTTGTTGTCGAACGAGGAGGATTCGGAAAGCATGCGGCTCATCTCGAGGCGCAGCGCGCCGGCCATCAGCTGCAGCGCCTGGCTGTTGGAGGCGCCGGCGTCGATCAGGCGGTCGTAGGTCTCGCGCGCCTCGGGCGGATCGCCGGTGTCGATCTGGTTGAGGACGGTGCTGAGGACGGCGTCCCTGACGGTCTTGTCGTTCATGCGTGCTCTCCGCTCAAGCGTGCAATTCGAGGCGCCATTTTGACACGTTGCGCCGTATCAGCTCATCCGTGCCGGCAGCCAGGTGACGATACCGGGGAAGAAGTAGATCAGCGCCACCGCGATGACCATCAGCAGGAAGAGCGGAAACGAAACCCGCCCGATGTAGGTGATCTCGCGCTTGGTCATGCCCTGCAGCACGAAGAGGTTGAAACCCACGGGCGGCGTGATCTGCGCCATCTCGACCACCATCACGATGAAGATGCCGAACCAGATGAGGTCGATGCCGGCTTTCTGGATGGTGGGAAGGATCACGCCCATGGTGAGCACGACCATCGAGATGCCGTCGAGGAAACAGCCGAGGATCACGTAGAACACCATCAGCCAGAAGAGCAGCCACAGCGGCGAGAGTCCGATGCCGCCGATGAATTCCGCCAGCTTGCGCGGCAGGCCGATGTACCCCATCGCGAGCGTGAGGAACGCGGCGCCCGCGAGGATCAGCGCGATCATGCAATAGAGGCGCGTGGCGCCCATCAGGCTGTCGCCGAACACCTTGCGGCTCATCGAGCCCTGCACCACCGAAAGCGCCAGCGCGCCAACCACGCCCAGCGCCGCCGCCTCCGTCGCCGTGGCGATGCCGACGTAGATCGATCCCAGCACCAGCGCGATCAGCGCCACGACCGGGATGAGGTGGCGAGAGGCGTGCATCTTCTCGGCGAAGGTCATCACGCTGTCGGGCGCCGGAATCCTGCCGGGATTCAGCAGCGACCACACGATGGTGTAGCCCATGAAGAGGCCCGCGAGCAGCAGGCCCGGGATCACGCCCGCGATGAAGAGCCGCGTGATCGAGACTTCCGCCGAAACGCCATAAACGATCATGATGATCGACGGCGGGATCAAGAGGCCGAGCGTTCCCGCGCCCGCCAGCGTGCCGATGGTCATCGAGTCCGGGTAGCCGCGTTTCTGCAGCTCGGGCAGCGTCATCTTGCCGATGGTGGCGCAGGTCGCGGCACTCGATCCCGAGACCGCCGCGAAGATGGTGCAGCCGATGATGTTGGCGTGCAGCAGGCGCCCCGGGATATTCGAAAGCCACGGCGCCAGGCCCTTGAACATGTCCTCGGAAAGCCTGGTGCGGAAGAGGATTTCGCCCATCCACACGAAGAGTGGCAGCGCCGTGAGTGTCCACGAGGACATCGAGCCCCAGATGGTCACCGCCATCGCGTCGCCGACCGGCCGGTTGGTGAAGAGCTCCATCGCGATCCACGCCACGCCCAGCAGCGAGATGCCGATCCACAGGCCGCTTCCCAGCAGCACGAACAGCAGGATGATGAGCAGCGTGGTGGTCAATACTTCCATGGGCTCATTCCATCCGCCCGGCTTCGTCGCCGGCGGCTACCTGGGGCGCTCCGCCACGGATCGCGCAGGCGAAACCGTCGGCGATGGCAATGAAAAGGATGACGGCGCCCAGCGCCATCGCGATCTGCGGAATCCACAGCGGCGTGGCGTCGTTGCCCTGCGAGATGTCGTTGAACTGGCGCGATACGTACACCAGGCGCGCGCTGAAGAACGCGAGGGCGCCGCAGAAGAAGGTTCCGGCAGCGTAGCTCCACAGCTCGAGCGGGCGCCGGAAGCGGCCATTGAAACGATCGAGGAACAGCGTTACGCGGATGTGCTCGCCGCGCTTGAGCGTATGCGCGAGCGCGAGGAAGCTGGCGGCGGCCATCGAATAGCCGGCGTAGGCGTCCGAGCCCCGCAGGTTGAAGCCCGCCATGCGCCCGACGACGCTCGCCAGCACCATCAGCAGGATGCCGACCATGAAAAACGCCGCGAGGTATCCCGCGGCGTCGTAGAGGCGGTCGAGGAACTTGCGCAAGCTACTTGCGGTAAGCGTCGATCACGGCCTTGCCGTCCGCGCCCGCCGTGACGCTCCATTCCGCCGCCATGGTGTCGCCTACTTTCTTGAAGTCGGCCTTGAGTTGCGCCGAGGGCGGCGAGACCGTCATGCCGTTCTTCGCCAATTGCTCGAGGTACCACTGGGCCTTGGTTTCCGAGGTCTTCCAGCCCCGCGTCTCCGCTTCCGACGCCGCCTTCATGACCGCGGCCTGCGACGCCTTGTCGAGCTCGTCGAACGCCTTCTTGTTGACGAAGACGATGTTTTTCGGGATCCAGGCCTGCGTGTCGTAGTAGTTCTTGACCACTTCCCAGGCCTTGGTGTCGTAGCCGGTGGCGCCGGAGGTGATGTTGGCGTTGACCGCGCCGGTGGCAAAGGCCTGCGCGAGCTCCGCCGCCTGGATGGTCACCGGTTGCGCTCCGGCGAGCTCCGCGATGCGCGAGGTGTACGGGTTGTAGGTGCGCATCTTGAGGCCCTTGAGATCGGCGATCGAATTGATCGGCTTGCTCGAGTAGATGCCCTGCGGCGGCCACGGCACCGAATAGAGCACCATCATTCCCTGCTTGGCGAAGCGCTCCTCGACCGCCTTGCGTGAGGCCTTCCACAGCTTGGCGGCGTCGCCGTAGCTGGTCGCCAGGAACGGCACCGAGTCGATGCCGAAAAGCGGATCCTCGTTCGAGTAGCCCGACAGCAGGATTTCGCCGATCTGGGCCTGTCCGCCCTGGACGGCGCGCTTGATCTCGTTCGCCTTGAAGAGCGAGGCGTTGGAATGCACCGTGATCTTGACCTTGCCGGCGGTGGCCTTGTCCACGTCGGCGGCGAACTGGACCACGTTTTCGGTGTGGAAGTTGGTCGGGGCGTAGGGCGTGGGCATGTCCCACTTGGTCTGGGCGAGGGCGCCGGTACAAAGCGACGCGACGGCGCCGACGATGAAGGCCTGGGCAAGCTTCATGGGAATTCTCCTTGGGGTGTGCCCTGAAGCTAACAAAGGCGCATGCGCGTGTCAAAATGATCGGCTATGAGCGCCCAGTGGCAATTCTGGATCGACCGCGGCGGCACCTTCACGGACATCGTGGCCCGCAAGCCCGATGGCGGGCTGCTGACCCACAAGCTGCTGTCCGAAAACCCCGAACAATACCGTGACGCCGCCATCGCCGGCATCCGGCATTTCCTGGGTGTGGCGCCTGGCCAACCGATTCCGGTGGAGCAGATCGAAGCGGTAAAGATGGGCACGACAGTCGCAACCAACGCGCTGCTCGAGCGCAAGGGGGAGCCGACGGTCCTCTTCATCACGCGAGGCTTCCGCGACCAGCTGCGTATCGCCTACCAGAACCGCCCGCGCATCTTCGATCGCCACATCAAGCTGCCGGAGCTCCTTTATTCGCGCGTGTTCGAGGTGGACGAGCGCATGGGCGCGCGCGGCGATGTGGTGATGCCGCTCAACGAGATGCAGGTGTGCCGCGACCTCGACACGGCGCGCGCGCAGGGCTTCAAGTCGATCGCGATCGTCCTGCTGCACGGCTATCGCTTTCACGACCATGAGTCACGCGTGGCGCAACTGGCGCACGAGGCGGGTTTCGAGCAGGTCTCGGTTTCCCATGCCGTGAGCCCGCTGATGAAAATCGTCTCGCGTGGCGACACCACCGTCGTCGATGCGTATCTCTCGCCAATCCTTCGCCGCTATGTGGACCAGGTGGCGGGTGAGCTTGGGGGACAGAGCTCATCCGGCCTCGAATCGAGGTCTGTCCCCATCCCGCGCGTGATGTTCATGCAATCCAACGGCGGCCTCACGGATGCGCACCGTTTCCAGGGCAAGGACTCCATTCTTTCCGGCCCCGCGGGTGGCATCATCGGCATGGTGCGCACCTCGGAAGCGGCGGGTTTCAACCGCATCATCGGCTTCGACATGGGTGGCACCTCCACGGATGTCTCGCATTACGCGGGTGAGCTGGAGCGCGAGTTCGAGACGCAAGTCGCTGGTGTGCGCATGCGCGCGCCGATGATGTCGATCCACACCATCGCGGCCGGTGGCGGCTCCGTGCTTTTCTTCGATGGCCAGCGCCAGCGCGTCGGCCCCGATTCGGCGGGCGCGAACCCCGGTCCGGCCTGTTATCGCCGGGGCGGACCGCTTGCGGTCACCGATTGCAATGTGATGCTGGGCAAGGTGCAGCCGGCCTTTTTCCCGAAGGTCTTCGGCCGCAATGGCGACGAAGCGCTCGATGCCGTTGTGGTGCGCGAGAAATTCGTTGCGTTGGCTGCCGAGATCGAGAAAGCCACCGGGCGCAGGCAATCGCCGGAGGAAACCGCGGAGGGATTTGTGCGCATCGCGGTGGCCAACATGGCCAATGCGATCAAATTCATCTCGGTGCAGCGCGGCCACGATGTCACCGGCTACACGCTCGCGTGTTTCGGTGGCGCCGGTGGCCAGCATGCCTGCCTGGTGGCCGACGAGCTCGGCATGCAACGCGTCTACATCCATCCGCTGGCGGGCGTGCTCTCGGCGTACGGCATGGGCCTCGCGCAGGTGCGTGCCCTGCGCGAGGAAGCAGTCGAGCGTCTTTTCGACGCGGCCGCCATGGTGGATGTCGAGGAGCGCTGTGTGCGCCTCGCGGAAGCCTGCGTGCGGGAGCTCAAGGACCAGGCCGCGGTGGTCGAACACATCGAGAAACGCGTGCACCTCAAGTACGAGGGTACCGATACGTCGCTGGCGGTTGCGCTGGGCGAACCGGAAACGATGCGCTCGGCTTTCGAATCGCTTTATCGCGGTCGCTTCAGTTTCCTGATGCCGGGCCGCGCGCTGGTTGCAGAAGCCGTGTCGGTGGAAGCGGTTGGCAAAGCGGACGCGAACATCGCGCAAAGCGCCGCCCCCGCGCCGGCGGCGGGCCAACTGCCTGCGCCCATGGCGCAAGTTCGCATGTTCAGCGGGGGCAAATCCGATGACACGCCGGTCTACATCCGCGAAACCCTTCACCCTGGCCATCGAATCCTCGGCCCGGCGATCATCGCGGAGAAAAACGCCACCACCATCGTCGAGCCGGAATGGGAAGCGCGCGTCACGGAGCAGGACCACCTGGTGCTCGAGCGCATCGTGCCGCGCAAGTCCACTTTCGCACTCGGCACCACCGCGGACCCGGTGATGCTCGAGGTGTTCAACAACCTCTTCATGTCGATCGCGGAACAGATGGGGGTGCGTCTCGCGCAGACCGCCTATTCGGTCAACATCAAGGAGCGCCTCGATTTCTCCTGCGCGCTCTTCGACGCCGATGGCAGCCTCATCGCCAACGCGCCGCACATGCCGGTGCACCTCGGCTCCATGGGCGAGAGCATCAAGACGGTGATCTCGAAAAACGCCGGAAAAATGAAGCCGGGCGACGTCTACGTGCTCAACGATCCGTACAACGGCGGAACCCACCTTCCTGATGTGACCGTAATCTCCCCTGTTTACCTGGAAGGGGAACGGAATGGGGACGCAGCCCAGTCTCCCGGCGGCGACAACGGATCCATCCCCACCCCATTGTTCTATGTTGGATCTCGTGGCCACCACGCCGACATCGGCGGCATTACACCCGGTTCGATGCCGCCTTTCAGCAAAAACGTCGAGGAAGAAGGCGTCCTGCTCGATAACGTGAAGCTGGTGGAAGGCGGCCGCATGCTGGAAGCGGAGATGCGCGCGCTCCTCACTTCGGCGAAATACCCGGCGCGCAACCCGGACCAGAACATCGCGGACCTGCGCGCGCAAATCGCGGCCAACGAAAAGGGCGTGCAGGAGTTGAAGCGCATGGTCGCCCACTTCGGCCTCGACGTCGTGCGTGCCTACATGGGCCATGTGCAGGACAACGCGGAAGAATGCGTGCGCCGCGTGATCGGCGTCCTCAAGGACGGCGAGTTTTCCTACGAAATGGACAACGGCGCCGTGATCCGCGTGAAAATCACCATCGGCGCGGACCGCCGCAGCGCCACCGTGGATTTCACCGGGACGAGCGCGCAGCTGGAGAGCAACTTCAACGCCCCCGCCGCCGTCGTCTATGCGGCCGTGCTTTATGTCTTCCGAACCCTGGTCGACGACGACATTCCGCTCAATGCGGGATGCCTCAAGCCGCTCACCGTCATCATTCCCGAAGGCTCGATGCTGAATCCGCATCCGCCGGCAGCCACCGTGGCCGGCAACGTCGAGACCTCCCAGTGCCTCACGGACGCGTTGTACGGTGCGCTGGGTGTCATGGCCGCGTCCTACGGGACGATGAACAATTTCACCTTCGGCAACCAGCGCTACCAGTATTACGAGACGATCTCAGGCGGCACCGGGGCCGGCGACGGCTTCAACGGTACCGACACGGTGCAGGCGCACATGACCAATTCCCGCCTCACGGACCCTGAGGTGCTCGAATGGCGCTTCCCGGTCCGTATCGATAGCCATGAAATCCGGCGCGGCAGCGGCGGCCCGGGCAAATGGCATGGCGGCGACGGCGCCACGCGCCGTGTCCGCTTCCTGGAGCCGATGACTGCAGCCATCCTGGCCGGTCACCGCCGCATTCCACCCTACGGGATGGCGGGCGGGGAGGCGGGCGAGGTCGGCGCCAATTGGGTAGAGCGCGCGGATGGCTCGCGCACCGACCTTTCCTATGCCGACGAGACGTCGATGGGCGTGGGCGACGTGTTTGTCGTCGAAACCCCGGGCGGCGGCGGGTACGGAAAGTGCTGAGCCGCCTGGCCCCAAGCCCACGCTTGACTTTTTCCGGTGCGAAGCGGTTGAACAAATCGAAGTACGTAATTTTCGCTACTCGCGAATTTGCGCTGCGTATAAAATAGGCACCCTTCCGTCGAACCATCGCGGCGGAATCCCGAACGTGAAAATCGGCAACGTCCAGCTCAAGAACAACCTGATCGTCGCTCCCATGGCGGGCGTGACCGATCGTCCCTTCCGGTCGCTGTGCAAGCGCCTGGGCGCGGGCATGGCCGTTTCCGAGATGGTCGCTTCCAATTCCCTGCTGTGGGGGTCCGAAAAGACCATCCGCCGTGGCAACCACGAGGGCGAGGTCGAGCCGAAGGTGATCCAGATCGCCGGCAGCGACCCCGGGATGATGGCCGAGGCGGCGAAGTTCAACGTCGACAACGGCGCCCACATCATCGACATCAACATGGGCTGCCCGGCCAAGAAGATCTGCAACGTGGCGGCCGGCTCCGCGCTGCTCAAGGATGAGCCGCTGGTGGCGCGCATCATCGACGCGGTAGTCAGGGCCGTCAATGTCCCGGTGACGCTGAAGATCCGCACCGGCTGGAACAAGGACAACCGCAACGCGCTCACCATCGCGCGCATCGCCCAGGAGCACGGCATCCAGTCGCTCGCCATGCACGGGCGCACCCGCGCCTGCATGTACACGGGTGAGGCGGAGTACGACACCATCCGCGAGGTGAAGCAGTCGGTGAAGATCCCGGTCATCGCCAACGGCGACATCCGCACGCCCGAAAAGGCGCGGTTCGTCCTCGAGTACACGGGCGCGGACGCCATCATGATCGGGCGTGCGGCGCAGGGCCGCCCCTGGATCTTCCGGGAGATCGCGCATTTCCTCGAAACCGGCGCGCACCTTGCGCTGCCCACCGTGGAAGAAGTGCGCGAGGTCACTATCGCCCACCTGCACGAACTGCACAGCTTCTATGGCTATGAGCGCGGCGTGCGCGTGGCGCGCAAGCACATCAGCTGGTACACCAGGGGCCTGAAGAATTCCGCGGTCTTCCGCGCCCGCATGAACACCGTCGAAGAAGCGTCGCAGCAACTGGACGCGGTCAAGGAGTTCTTCGACCGGCAGCTCGAAGTCTCCCGCGAGATCGAATATGAAGACGACAGCGAGGTCGCGCTTGCAGCCTAAACATCGGAGCCGGGCCGACCCGGATGCCAAGGACAACGAGTTGACCTCGACGGTGCGCAAAGTGATGCGCCAGTACTTCAAGGACCTGGATGGGGAAAAGTGCACCGGCATCTACGAGATGGTGGTGAACGCGGTGGAGCGCCCGATGCTCGAAGTCGTCATGACCCAGGCACATGGCAACCAGACGCGGGCGGCGGAACTGCTTGGGCTCAACCGCAACACGCTGCGCAAGAAATTGCAGCAGCACGGACTGGACTAGGAAAAAACTGGTGTCAGACCAAAAATTGGAAAAATTGGGGTCAGGTTACCTTTTCCCGAAAAGGTAACCTGACCCCAATTTTTTCTCTGACACCAGTTTTTTCACGCCAAATGGAGAACCACCTGATTAAAATCCGCCGGGCGCTGATCAGCGTCTCGGACAAGAATGGCGTCGTGGAATTCGCGCGCGCCCTGATCCAGCATGGCGTCCAGGTGCTCTCCACCGGCGGCACGGCGCAGCTGCTCAAGCTCAATGGCCTCGTGGTCACCGAGGTGGCGGACCACACCGGTTTCCCCGAGATGATGGAAGGCCGCGTGAAGACGCTGCACCCCAAGGTCCACGGCGGAATCCTCGCGCGGCGCGACAAGCCCGACCACGTGAAGGCGATGGAGGAGCACGGCATCCCGCCGATCGACATGGTGGTGGTGAACCTCTATCCGTTCGAGCAGACGGTTGCCAGGCCGGGATGCTCGATGGACGACGCGATCGAGAACATCGACATCGGCGGGCCTGCCATGGTGCGCGCGGCCGCCAAGAACCACGCGTTCGTGACGGTTGTGACCGACCCGGCCGACTATCCCTCGCTCACCGAGAAGATGAAGGCCACGGGCGGGCAGATCGGTTTTTCGGAGCGCTACGCGCTTGCCGCCAAGGCCTTCAGCCACACCGCCGAATACGACGGCATGATTTCCAGCTGGCTCACGGCGCGCGACGCGGGCGGCAATGCGCGCCCCTTCCCGGATCGCCTCAACCAGCAATGGCGCCTGGCACAGACGCTGCGCTACGGCGAGAACCCGCACCAGTCGGCCGCATTCTATGTCGAGCGCAAGCCGCCGCGTGGCACGCTCGCGGGTTTCGGCCAGCTGCAGGGCAAGGAGCTTTCGTACAACAACATCGCCGATGCCGACGCCGCGTGGGAATGCGCGCGCAGCTTCGATGTTTGCGCGTGCGTGATCATCAAACACGCGAATCCCTGCGGAGTCGCGGTGGCGGAAACGCCGCTGGCCGCCTACCGCAACGCGTTCCTTACCGATCCCACGTCTGCTTTCGGCGGCATCATTGCCTTCAACCGGCCTGTCGACGAAGAGGCGGCGACTGAAGTCTCGAAGCAATTCGTCGAGGTCGTGATCGCGCCGTCCTACTCGGCGGGCGCGCTGAAGGTTTTCCGCGCCAAGAAAAACGTGCGCCTGCTCACCATCGAGGCGGCGCGGGATCTCAATCGCCTCGACATGAAGCGCGTCGGCGGCGGCCTGCTGGTGCAGACTTCCGACGACTTCGATGTCGCCGAGATGCGCATCGTCACCAGGCGCGACCCGACCCGGGATGAAATGAACGACCTGGTGTTCGCCTTTCGCGTCGCCAAGTTCGTGAAGTCCAATGCGATCGTGTTCGCGCGCCACGGCATGACGCTCGGCGTGGGCGCCGGCCAGATGAGCCGGGTCGATTCCACCCGTATCGCCGCGATCAAGGCGAAAAACGCCGGCCTTTCGCTGCGCGGCTCGGTCGCCGCATCCGATGCCTTCTTCCCGTTCCGCGATGGCCTCGATGTCGTCGCGACGGCGGGTGCCAAGGCGGTGATACAGCCTGGCGGCAGCGTGCGCGACGACGAGGTGATCGCCGCGGCCGACGAGCGGGGGATCGCGATGGTGTTCACCGGGATGAGGCATTTTAAACATTGAACCCGAAAACCGGGGACGCACCCTACTTATTCCCACTCGGAACAAGTAGGGTGCGTCCCCGGTTTTCGGGGGGAGCGTCATGAAAATTCTCGTCATCGGATCCGGCGGCCGAGAACACGCACTCGCCTGGCGTCTGGCGCAATCACCCAAGGTCTCACGTGTCCTCGTAGCCCCGGGCAACGCCGGCACCGCGCGCGAGGAAGGCTGCGCCAACCTGCCGATCGAGTCGATCCCGGAACTGGTGAAATACGCGAAGGAAAACGCCGTCCACACGACGGTCGTGGGCCCGGAAGGTCCGCTCGCCGCGGGCATCGTCGACGCCTTCAAGGCCGAGGGCCTGCGCATCTTCGGGCCGTCGAGACATTCCGCGCAGCTCGAAGCCTCCAAGGATTTCGCCAAGCGCTTCATGGCGCGCCACGACATTCCCACTGCGCGCTACGAAACGTTCACGGACGCGAAGGCAGCCCACGCCTACATCCTCAAGCACGGCGCGCCGATCGTGATCAAGGCGGATGGGCTCGCCGCAGGCAAGGGCGTGGTCGTCGCGATGACCGTCGACCAAGCCCGCGCCGCGGTCGACATGATGCTGGCCGGCGCCAAGCTCGGAGACGCCGGCCACCGCGTCGTGATCGAGGAGTTCATGGAAGGTGAGGAAGCGAGCTTCATCGTCATGGTCGATGGCAGGAACGTGCTGCCGCTCGCCTCCAGCCAGGACCACAAGCGCATCTTCGATGGCGACCAGGGCCCGAACACCGGTGGCATGGGCGCGTATTCGCCGGCGCCAGTCGTGACGCCCGAGATCCATCATCGCGTGATGAGCGAGATCATCAGTCCGACGGTGAAAGGCATGGCCGCGGAAGGCATGCCGTACGTGGGCTTCCTTTATGCGGGCCTGATGATCGGCGCCGATGGCGCGCCGCGCGTGGTCGAATTCAATTGCCGCCTCGGCGATCCGGAGACGCAGCCGATCCTGATGCGCTTGAAGAGCGACCTGCTGACGCTGGTGGAGCACGCCATCGACGGCACCCTCGATACGGTGGAAGCGGAGTGGGACCGCCGCGCGGCACTCGGCATCGTGCTCGCCGCCCATGGTTATCCCGACAACCCGCGCAAGGGTGACGCGATCACGAACCTGCCGAAGGACGGGGACGACTTCCATGTCTTCCACGCCGGCACTACGCGGGATGAAGGCCGGGTTGTCACCAACGGCGGGCGCGTGTTGTGTGTCACGGCCCTGGGCGAGAAGGTGAAGATCGCCGCGGAGCGCGCCTACGAGGTCGCCGATAAAATCGAGTTCGATGGCATGCAGATGCGCCGCGACATCGGGCACCGCGCGTTCGGCCGCCGCTGATGTCATTCCCGTGAAGGCGGGAAGCCAGCCCATGCCAGCATTCAAGGGTGTCATCTTCGATCTTTTCCATACGCTCACCGCGAGGGAATCCCAGTGGTCCGATGTCCCGGCCACCTGGAGCCTGCTGGGCGTCGACCGCTACGACTGGGACCGCGCGATGCTGCAGTCTTCGCGCTGGCGGCTCGTAGGCGAGGAGCGCGACCCGTACGTGATCTTCCGCCGGCTGGTGAGCCTCTGCGACGCGTCCATCCCCGATGACAGGGTGCGCGAGGTGCTGGTGCGCCGCACGCAGCGTTTCACCGAATGTTTCCAGCGTGTTCCCGCCGAAAACGTCGGGATGCTCAAGCGCCTTCGCGCTTCGGGATACAAACTGGCGCTGCTGAGCAATGCCGATGCGATGGAAGTGACGGCCTATGCGGCGGGCAACCTGCAGGGTCTCTTCGACGTGGAGGTCTTCTCGTGTGATGCCGGGCATGTGAAGCCGGAGCCGGAGATCTTCCATTCATGCCTCGAGGCGCTCCAGCTGCCCGCGAGTGAATGTGTCTTCGTCGGCGATGGGGGATCGGACGAGTTGCAGGGCGCGCAGGCCGTCGGGCTCAGGACAATCCTGGTGTCCGGCGTGATCGAAGAGCTGTTTCCCGAGCGGCTGCCGGAGCGCATCGCGGTTGCCGATCGCCACGTAAAATGGGCACATGAAGTGGACGGCTTGATTGAGAACTGGGCCCCCGCCTGCAGGGGGGTGACACCACATGGATAGCAACCTCGTTCGCAACTACCTCCTGGCGCTCCAGGATTCGATCGTCGGGCGCATGGAAAACCTCGATGGCGGGAAATTCGGCCGCGACGAATGGAAACGCGCCGAAGGCGGCGGCGGCATCACGCGCCTGATGGAAGGCGGCGAGCTGCTGGAGCGTGCGGGCGTTGGTTTCTCGCAAGTGAGTGGCACCCGCTTGCCACCTTCGGCCAGCGCGCATCGCCCGGAGATTGCCGGCCGCTCGTGGGAGGCGATGGGGGTTTCGCTCGTGTTCCATCCGCGCAGCCCCTACATTCCCACGGTGCACCTGAACGTGCGCTTCTTCATTGCGGGTGACGTGTGGTGGTTCGGGGGCGGCATGGACCTCACGCCGTATTACCCGTTCGAGGAAGACTGCGCGCATTTCCATGCGGCCAATCGCAACGGCCTCGAGGCGCACCCCGGCCTGCATGACCGCTTCAAGAAAGCCTGCGATGCCTACTTCTTCCTCAAGCATCGCAATGAGCCGCGCGGTATCGGCGGCACGTTTTTCGACGATTTCAGCGAGGGGGGGTTCGAGAACAGCTTCGGCGTGATGCAGGCGGTGGGCAACGCCTTCCTGCCCGCGTACGTGCCGATCGTCGAGAAGCGGCGCGCGATGCAATACGGCGAGCGCGAGCGCGACTTCCAGGCCTATCGCCGCGGCCGCTACGTGGAATTCAACCTGGTGTGGGATCGCGGCACGCTGTTCGGGCTGCAGTCGGGCGGGCGCGCGGAGTCGATCCTGATGTCGCTGCCGCCGGTCGTCACCTGGCGCTACGACTGGAAGCCCGAGCCCGGAACACCCGAAGCGAAGCTCTACGAAGTGCTGATGCCGCCACGAGACTGGGCGGGGAAGCCATGACCTACCTGAGCCAGTTGCCGCTCTCATCCAAGGCGCTTCATCGCCGCCGTATGCTCTCCGCGGGCCGCGTCGGTCTCGCGATGGTAAGCGTCTCGCTCGCGGTCGGCATCGGGGGCTATATGGGTTTCGAGCACCTCGACTTCATCGATGCGTTCCTCAACGCGTCGATGATCCTGTCCGGCATGGGGCCTCTGCACGTGCCCACCAGCACCGGCGGCAAGGTGTTCGCCGGGATATACGCGATCTACTCGGGGTTCGCGGTGCTCGGCATCGCGGCGGTGGTGTTCGCGCCGATCGTGCATCGCATCTTCCATCGCATGCACATCGGCGACGCGGCGGGCGAGAAGGACACTCAGCGCTCCAGCACGCAGGAATCGCCCGCGGCTTCGCGCCGCACCACGACCCGGCAAGGCAAGTAGTCCTCGCGCTCGAACTCGCCCCACAACCTTCTCCCTGCAGCGTATGGAACAGCTCCTTGACGCTATGCACCGCGATTCAGAGCCCCTCGAACAGGAGCAGGCGCCCGTTGCTGTTGGCCTGGCGCATCGCCTTGGGCCTGGCGTAGATATCGGAGGCCCACCAGTCGCGTGCCGCTTGGGGCGTGGGGAACTCGAGGATCACGCGCCGGCGCTCCTCGCAGGAGCCTTCGAGCGCGCTCACCGGGCCGCCGCGGTGCAGGAATTTGCCGCCAAAGGCTTCGATACTCGCGGGTACCAGCTGGGTATATTCCCTGTAGCCCTCGGGATTGGTGATCTCGATCTCGGCGAGAATATAAGCGGGCATGGCGGCCTTCCCTGGCGATATGAACGGTTGTTGGAGGCGAAATCGTACCCCAGGCAGGGGTTGAACAGCGGGCGCCTGGCGTGGTCGAAGGGTATGGAGGGCTTACCGATGGACGAAGCGACTCAGGACCGGATCGAGCACCAGGAAAGTGCGGGGCGCGGCGAATTCTTCATCGAGCGCGAAGGCAAGCGCATCGCGGAGCTGACCTACTCGAGCTCCGGGCCGGATGCCGTTGTCGGTCATACGTGGGTGGATCCCAGCCTGCGCGGGGGCACGCTGGCCCCGAGCCTGGTCAGGGCCGCGGTGGAGTGGGCGCGTGAAAGCAACATGAAGATCATTCCGCTGTGCTCCTACGTGCGCGCGGTTTTCGGTCGCACGCCCCAGTACGCGGACGTCTGGAAGCGTTAAAGCTTCTCGTAGGCCAGGCGCACCGGCTCGCAGCCGTGGATCTTCTCGAGGCGTCGCACGATGAAGTGCCCGCGCGCCATGTCCTGGTAGTGCCCGATGAAAACCGTGTTGATCATGGCGCCACCGGCCGCACCGATGATCGGGATCATCTGCGCCGCGGCCTTCTGTGAAACCACGATGCCGAAGCGCGAGGCCACCAGGCCCACCAGCCGTACCAACGCCGGCGCGCCACTCTTCGACAGCCCCTTCTCCGCGAGGTACTTCGAGGCTTCCGTGACGGCGGCCGCCAACGCGGAGCGTGCGGCGAAGTAAGCCGACTCCGCCGCGTTGTCGCGCGAGTCCCTGGTGCTGCCAAGCGCGAACACGGTGATGCAGGCGAGCTTGGTGTCGATGTGGCGCGGGTCTTCGCCTTCCGCTGCCGCGATATCCGCGATCGAGCGAAGGATCAGCGTGGTGGAAACCGGCAACTCGATGCCGATGGCGGCGATGCCGAAGGCCCCGCCCAGCGCCCCCGAAGCAGCGGCCCCCAGCTTGTGCAGCTTGTCGCTCGAGGTCATCGGGCGCGCCTGGCCGAGCGTCTTCACCGCGACGTCGAGGGCTTTCATCAGCGCCGCTTCAGTCGCGGAATGCACGGATTTCTGCCAGCGCTTCGGCAGCATCTTCATGCCGGCTTCGACGGGCGAGCCGAGCATCGAGGAGAACTTGGCGGCGATGCCGGGATTCTCGAGGATGGCCTTGGCACGCTTGAGGTCGGCGAGTTCTTCACGCGAAAATGTCGGCATCAGAATGTGTAGTCCAAAGTGAGCCAGGTCTTGCGGATGGTCGGGGCGGGAAGGCCGTCCCCCGGATCGTAGCGCGCATGCTGCAGGCGCACGATTGCGTTGGGCAACGCTTCCCAGGTAACGCCGAGATCATTTTCGCGGCCGAGGTCGAGGCCGCCGAAATCGCTCTTGAAACGGTGCGCCTCGCCGAACAGCGTGATCGGGCCCACGGCATGACGCGCGGTGATCCAGCGGTCGCGCAGGCCTTGCTTCGGCACGGTGAAGAAATGCAGCGTCCAGCCGTTGAACGCGTAGTAGTCGGTGAGCGGCGCCTGCAGGCCATAGACGCCATTGTTGCTGCCGCGGGTTTCCATGTCGGCACGCACCGTCCAGGCGTCGGCGGAAAGGCCTGCACCGACGCGCCAGTAGCGCGCGTCTACGCGCGCATCACCTCCGGCAAACGGCTTCTGCTGCGCGACTTCGAGAACGTAGGGCACTTCGAAACGCATCGAGGTCTGCAACGCGCCTTCGGCACGCAACCCCGCGATGCGATAGCTGCTGTTCGCGAAGCCGGTGAAGTTGGAGGTGACCGGCTGGTCATGGAAGTACGCATAGGCCGCGAGCGAATGGCCGCGCGCCGGGTTCCAGGCCGCGCGCAATAACGTGAGCTTCACGTTCTCCACTTCACCGGAAGTGTCGCGCAGTCGCGAGAAGTATCCGGCCAGGAGCTCGGTATTGGCGATGCCGGCGTATGAGGCCGAAGCCCCATCGAAGAGCTGCGGAATCTGGCGGAAATCGTTGTCGCTCACCCAGCGCTGGTTGTCCAGGTGCACCAGTTGCCTTCCCAGCTTGAGGCGCAGGCCGCCAACGGAGGCGTATTCGATGTGCGCCTGGTTCACGCCGGTGTAGCGCGGGTCCGGCAGCAGCGGGTAGGGCGACGAGAAAAACTGCGCGCCGTCCTCGTTGAAACGCTTGCGTCCAAGGTAATCGGTGTGGATCGCCTCGACCGTGAGTCGCAGCCCCTGCCACGGCGCCGAGCGCCATCCGGCCAATGCCCGCACCGTTCCGCCCTCTGTCAGCAGCGACTTGTCGCTCTCATCGATACGGTTGTAACGCGGACGCAGCTGGATGTTTGCATGACCCGTCGTCAGTGCTTCGCTCAGGCCATACGGCCTGTTACCGATGTCGTCACCCGCGCCCAGGCAAATGAGGGGAAACATGGCCAGCGGCGCTAAAATCGTTCTCTTGAAATCCCCCATCAAATCAGTCTCCCGCAGGTTCCAGATGTTGTCCAGAGCGGCCTTGGCGCCGTCGATTTTTCTCGCGCTGCTATCGGCGGTTGCGGCCCACGCCGCCACCATCGAGGTGTTCGCGACCGATTCGGCCGGGCAACCCGTGGCCGACGTCGCCGTTTTTGCGGTCTCGCCTTCCACCACGGCGGAGACGAAAAATGCAAAGGCTTCGATCGAGCAGAAGGACCGGGAGTTCATTCCCTTCGTGAGCGTGATCCAGCAAGGCACCACCGTGAGCTTTCCGAACCAGGATCCGATCCTGCATCACGTGTATTCGTTCTCGCCGGCGAAGAACTTCGAGATCAAGCTATACACCGGCAAGGCGCCCAGCGAAGTGATTTTCGACAAGTCCGGTGTCGTGGTTCTCGGCTGCAACATCCATGACTGGATGACCGCCTACGTGGTGGTGGTGCCAACGCCATATTTCGCGCGCACCGATGCCACCGGCATGGCACGCCTTCGCGACGTGCCGGCGGGTTCCTACGAGATCCGCGCCTGGCACCCGATGCAACGCGCGGCGCTGGTGCCTTACCCGCTCGCCGTCGACGCTCGCGCCAGCGCCAAGGCCACATTCACTTTCGACCTGGTGTCGCGCAAGCCCAGGTACAAGCCACCGCTCGACAGGCTGCGTTACTGATGGGAATCCGCCCCACCCTGCCGAGCGTCGCGCGCCTTGCGAGCCTCAGCACGAAGCTGGTGATCTTCTTCGTCGTGCTGCTGGTGATCGTGCAGGGCACCGGCGCCTTCCTGGTGATCGAGTCGAATTCCCAGATCGCGCGCCAGACCATCGACCAGGAGCTGGAGCAGGGCGAGCGAGTCTTCGGCCAGCTGCTGCGGCAGAACCAGGCGAAGCTTGAGCAGGGCGCGGCGATCCTTTCCGCGGACTTCGCTTTCCGCCAGGCCATCGCGACCAACAACACCGGCACCATCGTTTCGGTGCTCACCAACCACGGCGCGCGTGTCGGTGCCAATGTGATGACGCTGACCACGCTCGACAAGGTCGTGATCGCCGACACGCAGGATGAATCGCGCAATGGCAAGCCCTTCGCGTTTCCCGCGCTGGTCGAGGCAAGTGCCGCCACCGGCAAGGCGTCTTCGATCGTGCTGCTCGGCGGTCGCCTGCACCAGCTCGTGGTGGTGCCGGTGCTCGCGCCGGACCCGATCGCGTTCGTGGGCCTCGCGTTCGAAGTCGACGATTCGGTCGCGAAGGAGCTCAACCAGATCACCGGCCTCGAGGTCTCCTTCGCCAGCCGCGATGGCGCCGACAAGTGGACCATCCACGCATCGACGCTGGATGCGAACCTGCGCGAGCCGATGCTTGCGGCGCTGTCCGAGCCGGGTTCCGGCCGGGAGATCCGCGACGTCACCCTTCGCGGCGAGGAATACGAGACGCGCCTCACGGAGCTCGCCACCACCGGCCGCTTCCGCGTGGTCGCAGTGCTGCAGAAGCCGCTTGCGGTGGGCCTCGCCCCGTTCCGCCGCATCAGCTCGTCGTTTTTCTGGCTCACGCTCGCCGGCCTCGTGGTGCTGGTGGCGGGAAGCCTGCTCATCGCGCGCAGCATCACCAGGCCGGTGACGCGCCTGGCGCTGGCGGCCAGGCGTGTCGAGGCCGGCGATTACACGCGCCATGCCGAGCACGACGCCAGGGACGAGATCGGCCAGCTCACGACCAGCTTCAACCACATGCTCGACGGCATCGAGAGCCGCGAGAAGGAAATCCTGCGCCTTGCCTACGAGGACAGCCTCACGGGCCTGCCCAACCGCGCGATGTTCAGCAAGCAGCTTGAGCAGGCGGTGCGCATCGCGCGCCGCGAGGAGCTGCCGCTGGCGGTGTTGCTGTTCGACATGGATCGCTTCAAGGCCATCAACGACACGCTCGGCCACCCGGTGGGTGACCAGGCGCTGCGCGAAGTCGGCATCCGCGTGCGCGCCATCCTGCGCGACTCCGACGTCGTGGCGCGGCTGGGCGGAGACGAATTCGCCGTGCTGCTGGCCACCGGCAGCACGGTGAACGCGATGCAGGTCGTGGCCGGGAAGATCCTCAAGGGCCTGGAAGATCCGCTGGTGGTCGACGGGCAGACGATGGACATCGCGGCGAGCATCGGCATTGCGCGTTTCCCGGATCACGGCATCGACGCGAATGCGCTGATGCGCGCGGCGGACGTGGCCATGTATTCAGCCAAGCGTGCCAAGATCGGCTTCGCCGTCTACGATCCGGCGCACGACGAGCGCCGCCAGGAATTCCTCACGCTGCTGGGCGAGTTGCGCCGCGCCGTCGAGGCGGGCGAGCTGGTGCTCCACTACCAGCCGAAGATGCACCTGCAGGAGAACCGCGTGACCGCGGTCGAGGCGCTGGTGCGCTGGCGCCATCCCACGCGCGGTTTCGTGCCGCCCTCGGAGTTCATCCCGTTCGCGGAGCAGACGGGCTACATCAGCGCCATCACGCGCTGGGTGGTCCACACCGCAATCGAGCAGTGCGGCGAATGGCACCGCAAGGGCATCCGCATCCGCATGTGCATCAACATTTCGGCGCGCGACCTGCGCCTCGAGGACGCGCTGGTTTCATATGTCTGGGCGGCGCTGCTCAAGGCTGACTTGCCGCCGGCGATGTTGTGCCTGGAGATTACCGAGAGTGGCCTCATGGACGATCCGCGCAGCGCGCAGGCCACGCTGCGCAAGCTGCGCGATCTCGGCATCGCCACCTCCATCGACGACTACGGCACCGGCTATTCATCACTCGCCTACATCAAGCAGCTGGCGGTGAACGAGCTCAAGATCGATCGCACCTTCGTCGCGGGAATGGAGGCGGATGCGCGCAACGCGGCCATCGTGCGCTCCACCATCGAGCTCGGGCACAACCTGGGATTGACGGTGGTCGCCGAAGGAGCTGAGACCGATCACGAAGTGGCCGAGCTGCGCCGCTTTGGTTGCGACATGGTGCAGGGTTACCACTTCGCACGGCCGATGGCGGCCGACGCGCTGCTGGTCTACCTAGGCACTTCGCGCGAGAGTGGAGGCGGAGGAGTCGTCACCGCCGGAGTTGTTGCCCTGAGCGAGGGCTGAGTCCCGGGCCGCGGCGTAGCGCCGCAGCGCATCGGCGACGTTGTGGCGCAATTCCTTCGCGCTCACCGGCTTCACCAGGAAACGGAAGATCTGCGCCTTGTTGATGAGCTCGATGCCGAGTTCGGAATCGGGTTCGTCCGAAAGCAGGATGGTGAGCACGTTGGGCCGCTTCGCCTTCACCTGCTTGAAAAGCGACACCAGCCCGTCCATGCCGGCGCCCATGTCCGCCACGATTGCGGCGACCTCCCGCTGGTGCATCGCCTTGGCGGCTTCCGCGGGGGAGGTCACCTGGATCACTTCCGCTTCACCGGCCAGCAGCCTCTCCAGGCCGCGCGCCAGGCCTTCTTTAGGGTCGATCACGAGGAGCGAACCCGCGCTGCGCGGGGCCTTCGATTCCACCACCGGGGCGCGGGCGCGTTCCTTCGAGACCTTCACCGCCTCGGCGATGTCGCTGCGCAGCTCGGTGTTATCCCACGGCTTCTTGACGAAGCGGAAGATCTCGCCATCGTTGATCGAACCCACGAGGGAGGCCATGTCGGTGTAGCCGGTGAGCAGCAGGCGAACGGAATTCGGAGAGGCGGCGCGCACCTTGCGCAACAACTCCACCCCGGTCAGGCCCGGCATGCGCTGGTCGCTCACGACGACGTCGAGGCCGCCACGATTGACGATCTCGAGTCCGGCGTCGCCGTTGGTGGCCGTCTGCACCTGGTAGTCGGCGCGGAAGAGCGCGCGCAACGCATTGAGGATGCGTTCGTCGTCGTCAACGAAAAGGATGCGCGGCTTGCCGTTGTCGGGCGGCGCCACGGTGGCGACAGGCGCTGGTGTTGCCGTCGCGGCGGGAGCGGGTGCGGCGGGAGTCGGTGCGGCTTGAGCGGGTGCGGCGGGAGTAGGCGCTGGTGCGGGCGGCGGTGCCGTGGGCAATTCGACCGATGGCTTGAACTCGAGCGGCTCGAGCGCCATGCGCTCGGGCGTGGCGGGTGCAGTCGGCGCCACCGGCACGGCAACAGGAGTCGCGATCGACGCGGCGGCGGGATTGGGCGCCGGGGCTGCAGCAGGCCTGGATGATGCGGCGGCGGTGAAATTGAGCGACTCCTCTTCCTGACCCGGTGCGAACGAGAACGAAACGGGGGTGGGCGGCATCACCGAGCCCGCCTTCGAATCATTGGCGGCGGCGCGGCGACCGGAAGTGACGGCGTGCTCGAGCGGACGCGCGACGGTTTCCTGCAGGCCGAGGCGCAGGCCCTCGGCGAATTCGGCCGCGGAGGGGAAGCGATCGACCGGATCCTTGCTCAGCGCCTTCTGCAAAACCCAGTCGAGCTGCCAGGCGATGCGGTTGTCGAACGAGGACGGATCGTTCGGTCGCTCCTGGCGCACGCGGTGCGCGATTTCATCGGGCGTGCCGGTGAAGGGCAGCTTGCCGGTGATGAGCTGGTAGATGACGGTGGCGGCCTGGTAGACGTCGGTGCGCGGGCCGATGACGTCCTGCTCGAACTGCTCGGGCGCGTGGTAGTGGATTTCCTCGGGCGCGAGGTTGAGCAGCGTGGCCATGCCGAAGTCGGTGACGCGTACGCGCCCGTCCGGCGCGAGGATCATGTTGCTCGGCTTGACGTCGCGGTGCGTGACGCCCAGCGCGTGCGCGGCGGCAAGCGATTCCAGCATCGGGCGCACGAGGTCCCAGACGCTCTTGATCTCGGGATGCGCGCCTTCGCGCAGCAGGCCCGCGATCGCCTTGCCTTCGCAGATATCGGAGACCAACCCGATTGCCTTCTCGTTTTCGACCACGTCGAAGAACGCGGCCATGGACGGATGTTCCAGGCGCGCGAGCACCTGCGATTGCTTGCGGAATGCGGACAGCGCGTCGGCGATGACGGTCGAGCGCTTGAGGATCTTCACCGCCACCGCGCGGCGCGTATCGATGTCCACGCCGCGATAGATGGAGGCGCGCGCGCCCTTGGAGATGATGCCGACGATTTCGTACTTGCCGATGCTCTTGGAGGTGACGTTGCTCATGCGGCGGCTTCCTCGGCTTCTTCGACCGACGCGGCGAGATCGGCGGGTGGTGCGAGCGGCAGCAGCACCGTGAACGTCGTGCCGATGCCGAGCTCGGAGCGCACGTCGATGCGCCCGCCATGCTGCGAGGCGATCTTGTACGCGATGGTGAGCCCCAGCCCCGTGCCCTTGCCCACTTCCTTGGTGGTGAAGAACGGATCGAAGATCTTCGGCAGCACGTCGACCGCGATGCCACGGCCGTTGTCCGACACTTCGATCGCGATGAAGTCGTCGCCTTCGCGGCGCGTCACGATGCGGATCTGTCCGCGCGGCTTGTCGATTGCCTGCACCGCGTTGTTGACGAGGTTCAGCAGCACCTGGTTCACCTGCGAGGGCGAACAGGTGATCGAAGGCACTTCGCCCAGGCGCTGCTCCACGTCGACCTTGCGCAGCGTCGGGCGCGCGATCAGGAGGGTGGCGCGCACGCCTTCGTTCACGCTGAAGCTCGCGACGCGACTGCGGTCCAGGCGTGAGAAATTGCGCAGGTTGGCGACGAGTTCGGAGATCTGGTCGATGCCATGCAGCCCATCGCGCGCCAGCTCCTCGAGGTCCCGCAGCGATTCGTCGTCATCGCCGAGTTTCGCGCGCACTTCCGGAAGGCGCTCGCGCACCATCGACATGCTGTTCTTGGCGTACGCGAGCGGCGTGTTGATCTCGTGCGCCACGCCTGCGACCAGCTGGCCGAGCGAGGACATCTTCTCCGATTGCACCAGCTGCGCTTCCGACTCCTGCAGGCGCTTCAGGGCGAGCTCGAGGTCGCGCGTACGGTCGGCGACGCGTTTCTCGAGCAGCTCGTTGGCTTCCAGCAGCTTGGCCTGGGTCGCGACGACGCGCGCCAGGAGATACGCCACGCCGATCAGCAGCGCGGTGGCATACGCCAGCAGGTAGACGCGCCAGCGGTCCTTGTCCTCGAGCGTGGCCTCGACCGACTTGGCGATCGACTTGGACAGCAGGTCGATGCGTCCGCCGATGGTCACGAAGGAGAACTTGCGCCAGGCCTCGGACTCGACGCCGCGGGTGGCGAGGAACTCGCGCGCGGCGGCTTCGGCGCGCCTTGCGCTTTCACCGGCCTGCGGGTCAATCGAGACGGCAGCCGGCACCAGCGTGGCAAGGCTTGGTTCGATCGAGCGCTGGACCTGCGCGGTGGATTCGATGTCGGCGGCGCGAAGGCCGGAGCGCACTTGTTCGACCTGCGTCAGGAGCGAGGAAGCCGCTCCGAGCGAGACCGGGCTGCGCGACCTGGAAGCCTCGGCCTGCGTCACCAGCAGGGCGAGCGATTCGCGGGCGTTGCGCAGGTTCTCGAGAGACTGGCCGTGGGCGGCGCGCAGGGCGCGGAACGCCGCCTGCTTTTCCGCCATGCCGGCGCGAAGGCCGGGGACCTGGGCGCCGGCGGCGGCGCGCGCCGATCCGTGCTCCAGCTCCTGGAAGATGCGGTTGACGATCATGCTCCGGTCGGCGACCGGGGCCTGGACGGCGCCAAAGTCGTTGGCCAGGCGCAGGCCATCGGAATCCCAGCCGGCATCCATGTCGCGCAGTTCACGCAGCAGGGCGAGCGCCTGGGCGTCTTCCTTGTAGCCCGCCGATTGCGTCTTCACGAACAGGAACGCGAGCGCGCCCAGAAGGGCGGCTCCGACCAATGCGAGGAGGGCGGACTTGCGTACGCGGGCGGGACTCATGACTTTGGCATTGTGCTATCGGGAGCGTTGGCCGTCAGTGACTACGGTCACGGCCGGGGATTACACGTGTAGCCGGTTTGGCCCAACTGCTCACTCGCCAAGGTAGGCCTCACGGATGCGAGGGTCGCCCAGAAGGGATCGGGCCTCCCCGGAGAAGGACACCAGGCCACCTTCCAGGACATAGCCGCGGTGGCTCGTTTCCAGGGCCAGGCGGGCGTTCTGTTCGACCAGCAGAAGGGTGACCCCCTCCGCCGCCACGGCACGGATCACCTCGAAGATGCGCTCGACCATCAGCGGGGCCAGGCCCATGCTCGGCTCGTCCAGCAGCAGCAGCCTGGGTCGGCTCATGAGCGCGCGCGCGATCGCCAGCATCTGCTGCTCGCCGCCCGAGAGGGTGCCGGCGGTCTGCGAACGCCGCTCCTTGAGGCGCGGGAAATGAGCGAACGAACGCTCCACGTCCGCGGCGACGGCGGCGCGGTCGTTGCGGGAGTAGGCGCCCATCGCCAAGTTTTCCTCGATGGTCAGCTGCGCGAAGACGCCGCGCCCTTCCGGCACCAGCGCCAGGCCCCTGCGCGCGATCTCGTGGACGCGCTGTCCGCGGATGTCCTGCCCGTCATAGAGGATGCGGCCGGCGGCGGAGGGCACCAGGCCGGTAATCGCCTTGAGCGTCGTGGTCTTGCCCGCGCCGTTGGCGCCGATCAGGCAGACCAGCTCGCCCTGCCCCACTTCGATGTCGATGCCCTTCACCGCACGGATGCCGCCGTACGAAACCTGCAGCTGCTCCAGGCGCAACAAGCTCATCGCGGAGAGGCAGCCACGGGCGGAGGGGGCGGCGGCGGCGCGGTGGCGTGCCCGCCGGTTCCGAGGTAGGCCTCGATCACGCGCGGATCCTTCTGGATGTCCCTGGGCACACCCTCGGCGATGTTGCGGCCATAGTCGAGGACCAGCACGCGGTCGCACAGGCCCATCACCAGCTTCACGTCGTGCTCGATCAGAAGGATGGTCATGCCGTCCGCGCGGATGCGGTTGATGAGCTTGCGCAGCTCCACCTTCTCCGTCGCATTCATGCCCGCGGCCGGTTCATCGAGCGCGAGCAATTGCGGATCGGTGGCCAGCGCGCGCGCTATCTCGAGGCGGCGCTGGTCGCCGTAGGAAAGGTGCCTGGCGAGGTCGTTGGCGCGCGAGGCCACGCCGACGTATTCGAGCAGCTGCGCGGCGCGCTCGTGGATCGCGGCTTCTTCCAGGCGCGTGCCGCGATTGCGGAAGATCGCGCCGAAGACTCCCGCATGGGTGCGCACGTGGCGGCCGATCATCACGTTCTCGAGCGCCGAGAGGTTGGCGAAGAGGCGGATGTTCTGGAAGGTGCGCGCGATGCCGAGGTGGGCGATGCGGTCCGGCGGCTCGTCGTCGAGGCGGCTGCCGTTGAAGCGCAGCGTGCCTTTTTCGTTGCGGTAGAGGCGGGTGATGACGTTGAAGAGCGTGGTCTTGCCGGCGCCGTTGGGGCCGATCAATCCGTAGATCGCGCCCCTGGAGATCGAAAACGAAACATCGGAGAGCGCCGTGAGGCCACCGAATTGCTTGGTGACGTTCTCGACCTCCAGCAGCAGGGGGGTGTTGGCGCTCACTGGGCGCCCGCGCCTTCCTTCGGTGCCAGCTCGCGCTTGCGCACCGCCGAAGGCCAGAGTCCCGCCGGCCTCACCAGCATCACCACCACCATCGTGAGGCCGAAGAGCAGCATGCGGAAGACTTCGGGGTCGATGATGGAGCGCCCGAAGACCATGCGCTGCGCGGGATCCACGGTGTAGCGCAGGATCTCCGGCACGAAGGAAAGCAGGATCGCCCCGAGAATCACGCCCCAGATGTTGCCCATGCCGCCGAGCACCACCATGGCGAGGACCATCACGCTCTCATTGAGCACGAAGCTCTCCGGGCTGATGAAGCCCTGGATCGAGGAGAAGATCGCGCCCGAGACGCCGCCAAAGGAGGCCCCCATCGCAAACGCCAGCAGCTTCATGCGCGTGGTGTTGATGCCCATCGCGCGCGCGGCGATTTCATCTTCGCGGATCGCCTCCCACGCGCGGCCGATGCGCGAATCCTGCAGGCGCAGGTTGACGACGATGACGAGCATCAGCACCGCGAGCAGGAAGTAGTAGTACTTGGTCGCTTCGTTGAATGCTATCGGGCCGACCTTGGTGATGTTGCCGAAGCTCACGCCGACGAAGTTGATCGGATCGATGCTGCTCACGCCCTTCGGGCCGTTGGTGAGGTTGAACGGCTCCGACAGGTTGTTCAGGAAGATGCGGATGATCTCACCGAAGCCGAGCGTCACGATGGCGAGGTAATCGCCGCGCAGCTTGAGCGTGGGCGTGCCCAGCAGCACGCCGAAGAAACACGCGACCGCCGCGGCGATGGGAAGGATGGCCCACCACGGCCAGTGGATGTTGAAGTGCGGCGAGGCGAGGAGGGCGTACACATAGGCGCCCACCGCATAGAACGCGATGTAGCCGAGATCCAGCAGGCCCGCGAAACCCACCACGATGTTGAGGCCGAGCGACAGGAGGACGAAGAGGATGGCGAGGTTGGTGATCCTCACCCACGCCGTGCCCACCTGCACCAGCACCAGGGGGAGCGCCAGGAGTGCCATGGCGATCAGCGCCATGCCGATCCACTTGGCGGCGGGGTGCTTCCTGATTTGGGCGATCACGTCCATGGTTGCAAACGGCTTTGGGTCCGCCGATGAACGCCGATGAACACAGATGACTGCAAGGTCAGAATTTCATCACGACGCGTTTCAACTCCACGCGGGGAAGTCCGAAATTGATCAGCAAGGCCAATCTCAACCCGGTTACACGCAGATAATTCATGCACTGGGCGTGGTGAATCTCGTTGAGGGAATTGAGCGCCTTGATCTCCACGATTACCGCGTCCTCCGCGACCAGGTCGGGTACAAACTCCCCAACCACTTCGGCCCTGTGACGCACGAAATACGTCGGTTGCTGGACGTACCTGATCCCCGTTGATCTGAAGTCCACGGCCATCGCATTCTCGTAGACTTTCTCGGGAAATCCCGCGCCCACTGAATTGCTGACACTGAATGCGCTGGCGATGATTCGGGAGGACAACGCGTCCAGCTGTTCCTTCGTATCTGCGTTCATCTGCGTTCATCGGCGGACCTGAAGCCGTTTGCTTGAAAATAGGCATAACGCTCATCACGCCCGGTCGCCTACACGTTCGCCCAAAAGCCCTGAAGGGCGAAACACTAGTACAAGGATCAGGACAATGAAGGCATACACATCCTTGTAGTTCGAACCGAAGAGGCTCGACTCCGGACTCGCGGCGCATACCGCGGCGAATCCCGGCAGGAACTTGTCGAGGAAGCAGACGTTGGTGAAGTCGCCGACGTAGCCCGCGCCGAGAGCTTCGATCAATCCCATTAATATGCCGCCCAGCACTGCACCCGCGAGATTGCCGATGCCGCCCAGCACCGCGGCGCTGAACGCCTTCAGCCCCAGCAGGAAACCCATCTGGTAGTGCGCGATGCCGTAGTAGGTGCCGACCATCACCCCGGCGGCGGCGCCGAGAGCCGCGCCGATCACGAACGTGAACGAGATCACGCTGTTGATGTTGATGCCCATGAGGCCGGCCACCTGCGGGTTCTGCGAGGTGGCGCGCATGGCGATGCCGATGCGGGTGCGATACACCAGCGCGAGGAGGGCAGCCATCATCGCAATCGAGGTAAGGATGATCGCGATCTGCACGTTGCTGATGGCGGCGCTGTTCTCCGAGCTGCCGAGGTGGAAGAGCTTGAGCTCGATGATCTGCGGGAAGGCGATCACGTTGCGGCTCCAGACCAGGAGCGCCAGGTGCTGCAGGATGATCGACACGCCGATGGCGGTGATGAGCGGCGCCAGCCGCGGGGCGCTGCGCAGCGGGCGGTAGGCCACGCGCTCGACCACGTATCCCACGGCCATGCAGGCCGGAATGGCGCAGGCAACACCCGCGGCCATGATCAGGAGCGGCGGCATGCCGGTGGGCGCGAGCGCCACGATGACGGAGAAGGCGACCATGCAGCCGATCATCACAACTTCGCCGTGGGCGAAATTGATCAGCTGGACGATGCCGTAGACCATGGTGTAGCCGAGTGCAACTACGGCGTACACACATCCCAGGGTCAGGCCATTGACGACCTGCTGGAGGAAGATATCCACGGGCCGATTCTACGCAATGGCCCGGGAGCGATGGGCAAAAAAAAACGGCACCGTGAGGTGCCGTCCCTGAGCGTGCTGCCTTGTTATTGGTCTTCTGACTTCCATCCGTCCCTTTTGAGTTGTTATTTTTTGGCTTCTTCTTTCTTCGGTTCTTCTTTCTTCATCTCGGCCGGGGCGGCGGCGGGAGCCGGCGCGGCGGAGAAGGGCGTGGAGACGCCGTTCTTCACGATCGCGACCGGCATGATCTTGCCGTCCTTGCCCATGCGGAAGATGGTCATTTCCGCGTCCTTGCGATCACCCTTGGCGTCGAAGGCGACGTTACCGGTGGCGCCCTTGAACGTCACGTCCTTGATCACCGGGCCGAACTTCGCCGGATCCGTGGAATCGGCCTTCTTCATCGCCTCGATCATGGCCATGGCGCCATCGTAGAAGTAGGGGGCGTATTGCTTGATCTCGCCGAACTTCTTGGTGAAGGCGTCCTTGAACTCGGACGACGCGGCTTCCGCCGGCAGGCCAGCTTGCGAGCACGCCATGCCTTCGGCGGCGGGGCCAGCCAGCTTGCTCATCTCGTTGGTGCAGGCGCCGTCGCCGAAGGCGAAGACGGCCTTGATGCCGAGCTCGCGAGCCTGCTTGAGCATCGGGCCGCCGGTGGCGTCCATGCCGCCGTAGAAGATCACGTTCGGGTTCTTGCCCTTGATCTTGGTGAGCACGGCCTTGAAGTCGGTTTCCTTGTCCGTGGTGCGCTCGCGGCTGACGATGGTGACCTTGGCGGCCTTGAGGGTCTTCTCGACCTCGTTGGCGATGCCTTCACCGTAGGCGGTCTTGTCGTCGATGATTGCGACCTTCTTGCCCTTGAGCTCGCCGGCGATGTAGGCGGCGATGGCGGGGCCCTGCTGGTCGTCACGGCCGACGGTCCGGAACACGTTGGTGAGGCCGCGTTCGGTCAGCGTCGGGTTGGTGGCCGAGCCCGAGATCACCGGGATGCCGGCCTTGGCGTAGATGTCCGAGGCGGGAATGGTGACGCCGGAGTTCAGGTGGCCCACGACCGCAGCGACCTTGGCATCCACCAGCTTCTGGGCGACCGTGGTGCCGACCTTGGGGTCGGCCTGGTCGTCTTCGCTGACCATCTTGAAGGTGACCGGCTTGCCGCCGATCATGATTTTCTGTGCATTGGCCTGGTCGATGGCCAGTGCCACGCCATTTTCGTCGTCCTTGCCGAGGTGGGCGATGGAGCCCGTCAGCGGGCCGGCGTGGGCGATGGTCACGGTGACACCGGCGGGCGCGGCGGGGGCCGGGGCTTCGGCTTTCTTCGGCTCTTCCTTCGGACCGCAACCGGCGAGGCCGAGGGCGAGAGCAACGGCGAGGCTCAGTTTATGGGAGCTTTTCATGGGGGGTGCTTTCCTGGAATGGGGTGGGCTGGGACGGGGGGGCCGGCCGGAGCCGGGAAGGCCGCAATTATGGAGAAACAAAAAGCCGGCGTAAAGCCGGCATTTTTGATTAGATTCCCGCCTGCGCGGGGATGACCCTGCTGGCGACGGCATTTGCCGTCAATGCAGGGTCACTTCATCGCCAGGATCCACTTGACCAGGGTCTTGATGTCCTCGTCCTTGACCGACGCGTTGGGGGGCATCGGGATCTGTCCCCAGGTACCGGATCCGCCCTTCTTGACCTTCGCGATCAGCATGGCTTCGGCGCCGGCGTTGCCCTTGTACTTGGCGGCGACATCCTTGTAGGAGGGCCCCACGACCTTCTTGTCGATCGCGTGGCAGGCCAGGCAGGCGCTTTTCTTGGCGAGCTCCTCGCTGGCGAAGGCGGGGGAGCAGACGACGGTTGCGGCGACGATCACGAGCAGCTTCTTCATGGATGTTTTCCTGGCGGTGGCTTGGTCAGAGGGAAGGCGCTATTTTGGGCAATTCGAGCGCATCGCGCAATGTTTCCGGTTCTTCGATGGGTACGCGACATGTAACGCCCTCGCAGAGCCAGGCGTTGACAGAGTCCCTCGCGGGCTTGTCGAGGGGCGGTGGCAAACCCGGCGTGCCCGCGGGGATGAAGAGCGTGATCGTGCCGGGCAGGTAGGCCGCGTCCAGCAGCTTGTGCCAGGGGCCGAATGCATCGCGCTCGCCCATCACGATAAGCGTATCCGGCGGCGTGAGCTGTTCCTCGAGCGCGGCCAGCATCGTTCCGAATGCCGCGGGTGAACGCTGCAGCTGCGGCCAGAAAAGCGCAAGGGTGCCGGCCGCCGCATCTGAATAACGGGTCTCGCCGGTGAGGAAGGCGAGGCGATTGAGCGCGAGCGCGGCGACCGCGTTGCCCGAGGGCGTCGCGTTGTCGGGACCCGGCTTGGGCCGCTGGATCAGCTCTTCGTGGTCGTGCGCGGTGAAGAAGAAGCCGCCGCGCTCGGCATCGTGGAAGCGCTCGAGCAGCGCATCGCCGATCTCCTGCGCCCATTCGAGCTCCTTCACGTCGAAATCCGCCTGGAGGACTTCGAGCAGGGCGGCCAGCAGGTATGCATGGTCATCGAGATACGCGTCGAGATGCGCGTGCCCGTCCTTGTACGTGGCCAGCAACCGGCCGTCATTCCAGAGCGCGATGTGGATGAATGCCAGGCTGCGGCGCGCCGACTCGAGCCAGTCCTTGCGGCCGAAGGCGCGCGCCGCGCGCGCCATGCCCGCCACCATCAGGGCGTTCCATGACGTGAGGATCTTTTCGTCGCGGCCCGGCCAGACGCGCTTGTCGCGCACCGCGCGCAACTTGAGTTGCGCCGAGGCGAGGGCGGCCGGTACCGCACCCTCATTCGTTTCCAGCAGCCGCGCGGTCTCCTCGAAGGAGCGCGCCATCACGAGGTGCCAGGCGTGTTCCTCGAAATTCGGCGGGCGATCGAGTCCGTACGCGAGCGATGCGATCTCGAATTCCTCCGGCGTGAGGATCGAGCGGATCTCATCCACGCTCCAGACGTAGAACTTGCCCTCCTCGCCTTCGGAATCGGCATCGAGCGCGGAGTAATAACCGCCTTCCGGCGACTGCATTTCGCGCATCACCCACGCAGCCGTTTCCACGCACACGCGCTCGAAGATGGGCGCGCGCGTCGCGGCCCATGCGTCCGCGTAGACGCGCAGCAGCCAGCCGTTGTCGTAGAGCATCTTCTCGAAGTGCGGGATGGCCCACTCGGCATCGACGCTGTAGCGCGCGAAGCCGCCGCCCACGTGATCGTAAATGCCGCCTTCGGCCATCTTGCGCAGCGTGAAGGTGGCGCGCTGCAACGCCTCCTTGTCGCCTGTCGAGGCGTGCCGGCGCAGCAGCAGCTCGAGGGTGTCCGGATGCGGGAATTTGGGCGCGGCGCTGAACCCGCCGTATTCGGCGTCGAAGGAACCACGCAGGTATTCGGCGGCCGCGTCGAGCGGCGCGCGCGTGAAGGTGGACGGATGCGCGCCGCCCTCGGGCTGCATGCGGCCCAACGCATCCAGCAGGTGGGCGCCCTGCTCGCGAATCTCCCCGGGGTTGTCGTCGTAGAACTTGCGCACGCGCTTGAGCAACTCGGGAAAGGCCGGCATCCCGTGCCTGGGCGTGTTGGGGAAATACGTGCCGCCGAAGAACGGCAGCTGGTCGGGCGTGAGGAACATGGTAAGCGGCCAGCCGCCGTTGCGCTGCGTGATCATCTGCTGCGCGACCTGGTAGATCTGGTCGATGTCGGGGCGCTCCTCGCGGTCGACCTTGATGTTCACGAAGTTGTCGTTCATCACCTTCGCGATCGCGGCGTCCTCGAAACTCTCGTGCGCCATCACGTGGCACCAGTGGCACGCGGAGTAGCCGACCGAGAGCAGGATGGGCTTGTTGGAGCGTTTTGCCTCCGCCAGCGCTTCTTCCCCCCATGGATACCAGTCGACGGGGTTGTCCGCGTGTTGCTGGAGATAGGGGCTGGTTTGTTTCGCGAGTCTGTTGGGCATCGTGGGTGCTCGGAGAAAAGGTCTTTGGTCCGCCGATGAACGCAAATGAACGCAGATAAAAAAGCCAGGACGGTTGCGTGCCTGAAGCAGGCAGGTCGTCATTTGACCACGGACACACCCAACGGTTTATCCGCGTTCATTTGCGTTCATCGGCGGACTCAAACGCTCCTTCTCGGCAAGAGGCCAAGGATCAACGAGCACCCCGCAAGGATGATCGCGCAGCCGGCAATCCGTCCGGGCGTCACCGGCTCTCCGAGGAACATCACACCCCAGATCATCCCGAAGACCGGCACCAGCAGCGTTACCGTGATCGCCTTTACCGGGCCGACGTCGGCGATCAGGCGGTAGTAGAGAAGGAAGGCGAGCAGGGTGGAGAACACCACGAGGCCGGCGAGCGCCAGCCACGCCATCGTCGGAACCGCGGTGTAGTCGTGCCTGAGCGGCATGAACGGCAGCAGCGCCAGGCCGGCGAAAAGCAATGTGGCGGCTGATGAGCCCATTGGGCTCGCGTCCTTCAACTTCACCTTGGTGAAGACAATGGTGAAGCCGTAGATCATGGTGGCGGCAACCGACATCGCCGCGGCCAGCAGCTCCTTCGAGGTCATCGGCGAGGGCGTCCAGCCCACCAGCACCGCAGTGCCGACGAGGCAGAGCGCGATGCCGCCGGCCTTGGCGAGGGTGATCGGCTCCTTGATCCAGATCGCCGCGAAGATCGAGGCGAAGAGGGGCGAGAGCGCGTTCAGGATCGCCGCGGTCGACGCATCGATCGACTGCAGCGCCTCCGCGATCAATACGAACGGCACGCCCATGCCGATCACGCCGACGAACATGAAGCCGCGCCAATGCTGTCGCCAGCCGACGGCCTGGCGCCTGGCGTAAAGGAGCGCGGCGAGCAGCAGCCCCGCGAACATCACGCGCATCTCGATCATCGGGATCGGCCCGAGGAACGCGACGGCATAACGCATGAAGAGATACGACGCGCCCCATGCCGCGGCGAGCGCAACCAGTCGAACGAGGTCCTGCGGCCTCAAGCGGTCTGCGCTTCGAGGGCGCCTTCCATCTCCAGCAACTTGACCTTGCGGGGAATGCCGCCTGCATAACCGGTGAGGCTGCCGTTGGTGCCGACGACGCGATGGCACGGCACCACGACGGAAATCGGATTGCGGCCGGTGGCCGCGCCCGCGGCACGCGCCGCACCCGGGCGGCCCGCGCGTTCGGCGAGTTCGGCATAGGTGAGCGTCTCGCCGCGCGGAATGCGCGCGATCTGTTTCCACACGCTCTGCTGGAACGCCGTGCCGAGCGGTGCCAGCGGCAGGTCGAACGAATCGCGCTTGCCGGCGAGGTACCCCGTCAGCTGGCGTGCGCATTCGGCGAGGAGCGGGTGTTTCGAATCCTCGCGCCACCCGGACGAGATCGCCGGCGCGTGGCGCTGGCCTTCGAAGTAGATGCCGGTGACGGCGCAATCATCGGCGGTTGCGAACACGGGACCCAGGGCGGTGTTGAAGCGGGCATATCGGATCATTTGGAAGTCTCCAGTGATTTCCACAAGTGAAGCACGGCGTACGCGCGCCACGGTCGCCACGACTCCGCGTGGGCCAGCGACTTCGCGGCAGTGAGGTTCATCGCCTTTACCACTGCGACGTCGACGTGCGGGAAAGCGTCGGGCCATGCGAGCGCGCGCATGGCGATGTATTGGGCGGTCCAGGGACCGACGCCCGGCAAGTCATCGAGCGCCTGCACCGTGGCTGCCACCGGTGCGGACGGTTCCAGCCGGATGCGCCCCGCGGCGACGCCGCGCGCGAGCTCGATGATCGCCCTGGCGCGCGCCGAGATGATGCCGTGCCGCGCGATGTCGCCTGGTTCCAGCGCTGCGATCCTCGCGGGTTCCGGAAACAACATCGTGAGCGCGGCAAACGGTGTCTCGATCGGCTCGCCGAATGCGGCGGCGAAACGCGCCGCGAACGTTGAAGCGGCGCGCACCGTGACCTGCTGGCCGAGGATCGCGCGCACCGCGATCTCGAAACCGTCAATCGCGCCCGGCAGGCGCAGGCCCGGATTCTCCTTCGCCAGCGGTCCCAGCACTTCCGCTATTTCGTCCGGATGGCAGGCGAGGTCGAAAAGATGCTTCACGCGGGCGAGCAGCTGCGGGATCACACCGGCCAGTGACGCGGAGACGGTCACGCGCAGCGCGGACTTGCGCTTCGAAGGCTCAACTCGCAACCAGCCGACGGCGCTTGTTTCCGCTCCATCGTCGCCGTGCCCACGGCGACCCAGTCTCACGGTCCGCAGATACGCGGTTTTCTCGATCGCCTCGACCTTCGGGATGGCGCGTTTCTGCAGGAAGGCGAGCATCCCTTCCCAGTCGTACGGGGGGCGATAGGCAAGATCAAACGCGAGGCGATCGCCGGGCGCGCGCGCGGGCGACTTGCGGCGCAGCTCCGCGGGCGTCATGCGATAACGCGTGCGGAAGAGGTCGTTGAAGCGGCGCAGGCTGGCAAAGCCACTCGCCATGGCGACGGCCAGCACCGCCATGTCCGTGTCGGTAAGCAGGCGCTTGGCCAGCAGCAGCCGCTGCGTCTGCACATATTCGATCGGCGAGACGCCGAACTCCTCCTGGAAAACGCGCCGCAGGTGGCGGTCGGTCACGCCGAGCTGCTTCGCGATGTCGGGCAGCCGCGCATCGGTGAGGTGGCCATCCTCGATCAGGCTGGCGGCCGATTGCGCGAGGCGGCGATTGGCGTCCACGGTCGCGAAACCCGGGGCGAGCTCGGGGCGGCAGCGCAGGCACGGGCGGAAGCCGCCGGCTTCGGCCGCCGCGGCGCTCGGGTAGAACGAGCAATTACGCAGCAGCGGCGTGCGCGCGGTGCAGACCGGGCGGCAATACACCCGCGTCGTCGCCACGCCCACGAAGAAGCGCCCGTCGAAGCGGGAGTCATGGGTGCGCAGCGCGCGGTAACACTGGTCCGGGTCGAGCAACATCAGGCCATTATCGCGCGGCGGCGCACGCGTGGCTCGCCGTTTTCGGACGTCGATATCGGAGGCGGTGCGCCGGGATGTAGGAGCCGGACTACATCCAGCCGTAGCGCAGCAATCCCATACTGGCTGATGATCGAGACGCACATCGACCGTGACCTCGCGCCCGCGACCGGCACGGAATGGATGTCGGGAGGCGGCGAAATGGGCCGTCGCATGCGCGAACTCGATTGGACGCAGTCGACGCTTGGCACGCCGCGCCGTTGGCCCGCCGCGCTCAAGTCCGCGACCCGCATCGTGCTGGCATCGCACGAACCCGTTTGTGTCTGGTGGGGCTCCGATTGCGCGCTGATCTTCAACGACGCCTGCGCGCCGCTCCTGGGCGAATACGCAGCGAATGCACTGGGCCAACCCGCACCGGCGGCCTGGCTCGACGGCGCTGCGCAGGTCAGCGGCGGCGATTCGACCTACGCGCATTCACTCAGCCCGGTGCCGGGGGAGGATGGTGGACTGGGTGGGGTGTTCTGCGCGTTCTTCGATGTGAGTGCCGCGGTCGCTACGGAGCGCAAGCTGGTTACGGAAGTGCAGAGCCTCACGCGGCTGCACGACCTCACGCTGCGCCTTGGCGGCATGACGGAGCTCGGCCCGATCCTGCAGGCGATCCTCGATACCGCGGTGGAGACGCAGGACGCGGACTTTGGCCTGGTCTGGCTGCAGGACCGCGAGACGCGTGTCCTTGCGGTGGAAGCCAGTCGCAACTGGGATCCGCAGTTGCTCAAGACTTTCAACAACGTGAAGTCGGGCCCGGCGGGCAGCGCAGCGGGCAATGCCTTTGAACAGCGACGTCGTTGGGTGATCGAGGACGTGGAGGCCGACGAAGGCTACGAACCCTACCGCCACATCGCACGCACCATTGGCTATCGCGCCATCCACAGCACGCCGATCGTGACGCGCGCGGGAAGCCTGCTGGGCGTGATCTCGGCTCACTACGCGCAGCCGCGCCAGCCGTCGCAACGCGACATGCAGATGGCCGATGTCTGCGCGCGCCACGCGGCCGACGCGATCGAATCTTTCCGCGGGCAGGCAGCGATCCGCGAAAGTGAGAGGCTGCACCGCGCCATTGGCGAGTCGATCAATTACGGCGTGTGGGTTTGCGATGGGCATGGCCACCAGACCTACACCAGCGAATCCTTCCTGCGCCTCACGGGGCTGACCGCTGAGCAGTGTGCCGGAGAGGGTTGGACCACGGTGCTGCACCCTGACGACCGGGAGCGCACGCTGGAAGCCTGGCGCCACTGGATGGCGGCGGGCGGTGAATGGGATTTCGAGCACCGCATCCGCGGCGCCGATGGCCAGTGGCACGCGGTGCTGGCGCGCGGCATGCCGGTACGCAACGACCAGCATGACATCGTCGGCTGGGCCGGCATCAACCTCGACATCGCGCGTCTGAAGCAGGTCGAAAACGAGCTGCGCGAGCTCGACGAGCGCAAGAACGAATTCCTGGCGACGCTGGCACACGAGCTGCGCAACCCGCTCGCACCGCTGCGCAATGGCCTCGAGCTGATCAAGCTCGCCGGCACGCGGCCGGGCACCATCGACAAGGCGCGCGAGATGATGGAGCGCCAGCTCGCGCAGATGGTGCGGCTGGTGGATGACCTGCTCGATGTCAGCCGCGTGAGCCGCGGCAAGATCGACCTGCGGCGCGAGCGCATGGCGCTGGCGGTGGTGCTGCGCAACGCGATCGAAACCAGTGCTCCCCTGCTGCAGGACCGCAACCACCATTTCGTCATGCACATTCCCGCGGGCCCGCTGGTGGTTGATGCGGACCTCACGCGCCTCTCGCAGGTGTTCTGGAACCTGCTCAGCAATGCCGCCAAATACACGGAGCCAGGCGGGCGCATCGAGCTTACGGTGACTGCGTTGGGCGATCACGTGGAAGTCGCCGTGCGCGACAACGGCATCGGCATTCCCGTCGACATGCAGGACCGCATCTTCGATACCTTCACCCAGGTCGACCGCGCCATGGACAAGTCCCAGGGCGGCCTCGGCATCGGGCTGTCCATCGCCAAGCGGCTTGCGGAGATGCACGACGGCTCCATTCGCGTCTCCAGCAAGGGCCACGGGGAAGGAACCGAGTTCGTCGTGCGGCTGCCGCTCGTCTCGCCCGGCTAACCAAGCCGCTTCGGAGATGGTGGCCGCGGGCCGCGTAGCCACCTGGGCGCGGCATGTGGTGCAAGGGCGAAGACGGCGACACAGGCGATAATGGCGGTGACCATTCGTACAACTGAGGACTCCCCATGATTTATCGTCGACTCGGGCGCTGCGGCCTGAAAGTAAGCGCGCTTTCCTTCGGTTCGTGGGTTACATACGGTAACCAACTCGACGGTGGTGCTGCGCGTGAATGCATGGCAGCAGCCTGGGATGCCGGTGTCAATTTTTTCGACAACGCCGAGGTGTATGCCGCGGGCGCCAGCGAAACGCTGATGGGTGAAGCGCTGAAGAAGCTCGCCTGGCCGCGCCTCAAGTACGTCGTCTCCACCAAGTTCTTCTGGGGCATCACCGACGGCCCCAACGAGAAGAGCACGCTCAATCGCAAGTACCTGCTGCATGGCATCGACGCCTCGCTCAAGCGCCTGCAGCTCGACTACGTCGACCTCGTGTATTGCCATCGCCCCGATCCGAATACGCCGATCGAGGAAACGGTCTACGCGATGCACGACATCATCAATCGCGGCAAGGCGCTCTACTGGGGCACTTCCGAATGGAGCGCGGCGGAGATCATGGCCGCATGGCAGGTCGCGGAGCGCCATCACCTGCACAAGCCGGTAGTTGAACAACCCGAGTACAACCTGTTCCATCGCGAACGCGTCGAGGTGGAATACGCGCGCCTCTACGAAGACATCGGCCTGGGCCTGACCACCTGGAGCCCGCTCGCCTCGGGCCTGCTCACCGGCAAATACAAAAGCGGTGTTCCCGCGGATAGCCGCGGCGCCATCAAGCGCATGCAGTTCCTGGTGCCCGCGCTCACCGACAAGAAGAAAAACGAGATGGTGAACGACCTGGGCTCGATTGCACGCGAACTGGGCTGCACCACGGCGCAACTGGCGATCGCCTGGTGCGCGGCCAACCCGCGCGTATCCACCGTCATCACCGGTGCTTCGAAGGTGGAGCAGGTGAAGGAGAACATGAAGGCGATGGATGTCGTGGCGAAGCTCAAGGGCGACGTGATGGAGCGCATCAACGGGATTGTTTCGCCGGCCTGAGCGCCGCCCGTGCCAATGCGTCGATGAAATGGCGCGCGGCCGGCGCGAGCGCGCGCGCGCGCTTGTGGACCACGACGATGTCCCGGTCCAACACACCGCGCGCCACCGGCCGGACAGCGACGCCGGCCAATTCGAGCTCGATTGCCGACGAAGGCAGCAACGCCACGCCGAGTCCCGCCCTCACCAGGCCAACCGCAGTGGACATGTAGGTGACCTCGTAGGCCGGCGTCACGCCCTGGCCGGCAAGCGCCGATTCAACGATCGCGCGCACGCTGCTCTGCGAATCCATGAACACCAGCGGATGGCGTGCGAGATCGCGTAGTGCCACCGAAGGCGCGCGCGCCAATACATGTTTCTTCGGCAACACGGCGACCAGCCGATCGCGCATCAAGTGCGCCGATTCGAACTCGGGGCCAAGCGCGCCGAAGCCGCCGATCCCCAAATCAACTTCCTCGGACGCAACCAGCGCGAGTATTCGCCGTGCTGGCGTGTCGGCAAGCCGCACGCGGATTCCAGGATGGGTGCGGCGCAGCGCCGCCAGCGCGGCCGGCAGGAGGCCGGCACAGACCGAAGGCAACGCGGCAACCTGGACCAGGCCGCGATCGCCCGCCGCCAGGCCACGCGCGTTTTCCGCCACCGCGCGCAGGTCTTCCAGCACCCGTTCGAAGACCGGCAGCAGCTCGCGCCCGATCGCGGTGAGTCGCACGCTGCGGGTGTTGCGGTCGAGCAACTTGAGGCCCAGTGCTGCTTCCAGCTCGCGGATCTGCACGGTGAGGGCGGGCTGCGACAGGTTGAGCTCCGCAGCCGCCCGAGTGAAGCTCGAGTTGCGGGCCACGCCCTGGAGCGCGCGCAGTTGGCGCAGGGTCAAGTTCATAGCGAAAGATTATGACTCTTATAGGAATTATTCAATTCCTTCATCGGCACTGTGCGCCTACGATGCACCATGACGAGGCAATCCCTGCTGGTGGGCTGCGCGGCCGGCTTCTCCGGCGACCGTACGGACGTGGCACTTCCCGTCGTGCGTACGCTGGCGCGGCGCGGGCTGCCCGCGTGCCTGATCTTCGAAACGCTGGCCGAGCGCACGCTGGCGCTGGCCCAGCTGGCGCGGCGTGGCAATCCCGAGGCCGGCTACGAGCCGCTGCTGGAGCCGATGCTCGCGCCGATCCTCGCGGAGTGCCTCGCGGGCGGCATTCGCATCGTGAGCAACTTCGGTGCGGCGAATCCGCTGGGCGCCGCGAAACGCATCCGCACGCTTGCGCGCCAACAGGGATTGAAATCACCGCGCATCGCGATCCTCGCGGGTGACGATCTCTCCGGCGCGCGCCACCGTCCACTGCTGGAGCGCGAGTTGGGTTCGAGATTGCAGGGTGTGGATATCGTTGCGGCGAATGCCTATCTCGGCGCCGAGCCCATCGCCGCCGCGTTGCGTGCGGGCGCCGAAATCGTGGTCTGCGGCCGCGTGGCAGACCCTTCGCTTGTGGTGGGCCCCGCGATGGCGCATTACGACATCGCGGCCGATGACTGGATGCGCCTCGGCCGCGCGACCATGGCAGGGCACCTGCTCGAATGTGGCGCGCAGGTGACCGGAGGCTACTTCGCCGATCCCGGCATCAAGGATGTGCCCGGCCTCGAGAACGTGGGCTTTCCCATCGCCGAGATTCGGGAAGACGGCAGTTGCATCGTCGGCAAGGCGGAAGGCACCGGCGGCTGCGTGACCGAGCGCACGGTGAAGGAGCAGCTGCTGTACGAGGTGCATGACCCCGCCGCGTATCTCACGCCTGACGTAACCGCCGACATCAGCGAAGCGGAGCTTCGGGTGGACGGCTCTGACCGCATCGAACTCATCGGCGTTCGCGGCCATGCGCGGCCCGATCGCCTGAAGGTCACCGTTTGCCACGAAGGCGGCTGGCTCGGCGAGGGCGAAATTTCCTACGCGGGTGCGGGCGCCGAATTGCGTGCGCGCCTCGCTGGCGAGGTCCTGCGCAAGAGGCTCGAAGGCCTGCACCTGCGCATCGATCTCATCGGCACGGTGAGCCTCTTCGCTGACGACGCGGGTCGGATGGTGCGCGACCGCGCCCCGGGAGATGCGCGGGATGTGCGCTTGCGTATCGCGGCGGCGCACGGGGATCGAGCCGAAGCCGAACGCCTCGGCCGCGAAGTGAACGCGCTCTATACCTGCGGGCCAGCCGGCGGCGGCGGGGTGCGGACTTCCGTGCGCCAGCGCCTGGACACGCTTTCCTGCTACGTGCCACGCGAAGCCGTCGATGCGCGCTTCGAGATGCTCGAATGAAAACCGTCTCACTGCGAACCCTCGCCCACGGCCGAACCGGCGACAAGGGCAACCGCTGCAACATCAGCGTGATCGCGCTCGATGCAAGGCACTATCCGTTGCTGGTTGACCAGGTGACCGAGGAACGCGTGGCCGCGCTCTTCGCGCATCGCAGGCCCGCAAGCGTGAAGCGTTACCTGCTGCCGAAGCTGCACGCGATGAATTTTGTTCTCGACGAGGTGCTCGACGGCGGCGTCAACGGCTCGCTCAACCTCGATACCCATGGGAAGGCGCTCGCCTTCCTGCTGCTTGATTTGCCCGTCAACATCCCCGGAGGAAAAAGATGAAATCGATCCATCACATCGCGGCGCTGGTCACCGCAGTTGCTGTCACCGGCGCGTTCGCGCAGGACTACCCGGCCAGGCCGGTCACGTTCGTGGTGCCATTTGCAGCCGGCAGCGCCACGGACCAGCTGGCGCGCGCGATCGCTCAGCAGGTCGCGACCGACTCGAAGCAGAGCGTGGTTGTCGACAACAAGCCCGGCGCCAGCGGCTTCATCGCAGCGCAGCAGGTGGCCAAGGCCACGGCCGACGGCTACACCGTCCTCATCACCACCAACACCACGCACGCAGCCAACGAGCACCTCTACAAGACGCTTCCCTACGATCCGGTGAAGGATTTCGCACCCGTGACGCTGCTGGGCAAGGGCGGACAGATCATGGTCGTGAACCTGAAGATCCCGGCGAAAACGGTGGGGGAGTTCATCGCGCTGGCGAAGAAGGAGCCGGGGAAGTATTCGTTCGGCAGCGGCAGTTCCTCCTCGCGCATCGCCGGCGAACTGTTCCAGCAGATGGCGGGTGTGAAGCTGCTGCACGTGCCGTACAAGAGCAACCCACTCGCCGTCACCGACCTTCTCGGCGGCACCATCGACATGATGATCACGGACAACGCGACGGGCCTGCCGCAGGTCAAGGGCGGCAAGGTGCGCGCGCTCGGCATGTCTTCGCGCAAGCGCTCGCCGCTCGCACCAGAGGTGCCCACCATCGACGAGGCCGGCGTGAAAGGCTACGAGATGAGCTACTGGTTCGCGGCCTACGTGCCGGCGAAGACCCCGCCGGCGGTGGTCAAGCGGCTGCATGAACTGCTGGTTGCCGCGACCCACGGCGCGGCGGCGAAGAATTTCTACGAAACCACCGGCACCGAAGTCGTGGTCTCCACGCCCGACGAGCTCGCGAAATTCCAGGGTGACGAGTCGCAGAAGTGGGGCCGCATCATCAAGGCGGCGGGCATACAGCCGGAGTGAGCCTGCTGTAGGACAACGCCGATAGAGGGCACGGTGCGGCGGTTGTATAACTTACGCACCAAGACGAATAAGGAACAGACCATGAACCTCACGAAATCCGCCGCCGTCCTCGCCGCCATTTTTGCCTCCACCCTTTTCCTCGCCGCGTGCGAGAAGAAAGGCCCGATGGAGCGTGCCGGCGAGAAAGTGGACAACACCATCGAAAAAGCCAAGGACGCCGTCAAGAAATAGCTAGCGGTCGAACCTCGCGAAAGTGATGAGGTTGCCGCCCGGCTCTTCGTAGGTGAGCTCGTCGGATTTATAGAAGGTCGTGTGCCTCGGGGCCACGACCTTCTGTCCTTCCAGGCACGAGATCACGACCTCCAGGTTGTCGACCTCGATGAAGAGCACGGCGCGGCGCGATTCCTTCGACAGCGCCTGGAAGGTGGCCCCTTCGTGGCTGTTGCCGCGCGATTCCACCATCACCTGCGCGCCGTCCTTGCCCAGGCCGACGAAGCCGATCTGCGTGCCGTCGGGGATGCTGAACATCACTTCGTAGCCGACCTTGAGGAAGAAGTCACGCGTGGCTTCCACGTGGTCGACGATCAGGACGGCGGTTGCAGAGGTGACTTTCATCTAGTCGGTGACAGCCCCGTGGCCGGCATCACCGACCAGCCTGGCGTATTTGCCAAGCACGCCGGTGGTGTACTTCGGTTTCGGCTGCTTCCACGCGGCGCGGCGCTTCGCGAGCTCGGCGTCGTCCACATTGAGCTGGATCAGCAGCTTGGTCGAATCGATGGTGACGGAATCGCCTTCGTTGATCAGCGCGATCACGCCGCCATCAAAGGCTTCGGGCGTCACGTGACCCACCACCATGCCCCAAGTGCCGCCGGAGAAACGCCCGTCGGTGATGAGGCCCACGGATTCGCCCAGGCCCTTGCCGATCAGCGCGGAGCTGGGCGCGAGCATCTCGCGCATTCCCGGACCCCCCTTCGGGCCTTCGTAGCGGATGATCACGACGTCACCCGCCTTGATCTTGTCGGCGAGGATTGCGTCCATGCAATCGGGTTCGGAATCGAACACGCGCGCGGGGCCGGTGATGGCGGGACTCTTCAGGCCGGTGATTTTTGCAACGGCACCCTCGGGCGCGAGGTTGCCCTTGAGGATCGCGAGGTGGCCCTGCCTGTACATCGGGTTGGACCAGGGGCGGATCACGTCCTGGTCGGAGCGTGGCTCGTCAGGAATGTCCTTGAGGTTCTCCGCGACGGTTTTGCCGTTGATGGTCATGCAATCGCCGTGCAGCACGCCATTGTTCAGCAGGATCTTCATCACCTGCGGAATGCCGCCCGCCTTGTGCAGGTCGACGGCCACGTATTTTCCCGAGGGCTTGAGGTCACACAACACCGGCACCTTCTTGCGCATGCGTTCGAAATCGTCGAGCGTCCAGGGCACGCCGGCCGCATGCGCGATGGCGAGCCAGTGCAACACGCCGTTGGTGGAACCACCCGTGGCCATGATGACCGCGATGGCGTTTTCGATCGATTTCTTGGTGACGATGTCGGAGGGTTTGCGGCCGGCCTTCACCGCCTCGACCAGCACGCGCATGCTTTCGGCCGCGCTCAGGCGCTTCTCTTCATCTTCCGCGGCCATGGTGGAGGAGAACGGCAGCGACATGCCGACGGCCTCGACCGACGAGCTCATCGTGTTGGCGGTAAACATGCCGCCGCACGCGCCCACGCCGGGCAGCGCCTTGCGCTCGATGCATTCGAAGTCTTCCTTCGACATCTTGCCGGCGGAGAACGAACCCACGGACTCGAACACCGAAACGATCTGCAGGTCCTGGCCCTTGTGGTGGCCCGGCTTGATGGTGCCGCCGTAGACGCAGATCGAGGGGACGTTCATGCGCATCAAGCCGATCATCGCGCCCGGCAGGTTCTTGTCGCAGCCGCCGATGGCAAGCATGCCGTCCATGAACTGGCTCTGGCCCGCGGTCTCGATCGCGTCGGCGATCACCTCGCGCGACACGAGCGAATATTTCATGCCCTCGGTGCCCATGGAGATGCCGTCGGTCACCGTGATGGTGCCGAACATCTGCGGCATGGCGCCGGCTTCGCGGGCGGCAACATCCGCTGCGTCAGCCAAAGGCTGGATCCCCGCGTTACAGGGGTTCATGGTCGAGTGACCGTTGGCGATGCCGACAATCGGCTTGTCGAAGTCCGCGTCCGTGTACCCGATGGCGCGCAGCATCGAGCGGTTGGGCGAGCGCGGCACGCCCTTGGTGATCGTGAACGAGCGGTATTTTTCAGCCATTTGCGTTGTTTCCGGTGACGAAGGACGTTTCCTACAGCGAGGTCGTCATTTTACGTCCTTGCGTCGGGGCCTGGGCCTACGGTACGGATACCCCGCTTTGGCGTTCCATGGATGTATTCACCTTTTCCTGGAGAACATCATCATGAAAACCCTGGCACTTGTCGTCGGTCTGGTACTGCTTGCATTGGGTGTCGCGTGTTTCGTGCCGGGCGTCGCGTCCAATGGAGTGGTTTTCGGCCTCTTCCCGTACTCCGCGCCGCTCGCCATCGCCTTCATCGTGACGGGCGCTGTCGGCATCATGATGGGCCTTTCGCGCAAGCGTGAGCTGGTTGAGCCGCGCACGGAAGGCGCGCGGGACTTGCGCGACTTCGGCCTCTGATCACTCGGCCTTGATGTTGCCGGCGCGCACCACCTTGCCCCAGAGCTCGGTCTGCTCACGCACGAAGCGTTCGGCCTCGGCGGGACCGTAACCCGCAATCTCTCCGCCGAGAGCCGCTACGCGCTCCTTGAACTCTGCCGATTGCACCGCTTTCGCGATGGCATCGGCGAGTTTCGCGACCACTGGCGCCGGTGTTCCCGCGGGCGCGAAGATCGCGTTCCACTCGTAGATTTCATAACCCGGCACGCCGGCTTCCGCCATCGTCGGCGCATCGGGCAGCGCGGGCGAGCGCTTGGAGCCGGTGATGGCGAGTGCGCGCAGGCGGCCGCCCTTCACATGCGGCAGGCCCGAGGCCATGTTGGCGAAGAAAATCGGCACCTGTCCGCCGATCACGTCGTTCAACGCCGGGCCGCCACCTTTGTAGGGCACATGCGTGATGTCGACGCCCGCGCGCTGGCGGAAGAGCTCACCGGCCAGGTGCTGCGCGGAGCCGTTGCCGGAGGAGGCGAAAGCGATGGTGCCGGGTTTTGCCTTCGCCATCGCCACCAGCTGCTTAACATCCCTCGCCTCGAATCCCGGCGAGACCACCAGCATGTTCGGGAACAGCACCAGCACCGAGATCGGCGTGAACGCCTTGGCTGGGTCATAGGGCAATTTGGTGAAGAGGCTCGGGTTCACGGCGTACGAAAGCGCATCGAGCATCAACGTGTAGCCGTCGGGCGCGGCGCGCGCCACCTCGCCTGCGCCAATCTGCCCGCTGGCACCGCCCTTGTTCTCCACCACCACCGGTTGTCCCAGGACTTCGGCCATCCTGGGGGCGACGAGGCGCGCCATCAGGTCGGCCCCACCGCCTGCGGGGTAGGTGACCACAAGGCGGATGGGCTTGGTGGGCCACGCCTGCGCGAGCGCCAGGCCCGGCAATGCGAGGATGAATGAGGTGGCAAGCGCGAGGACGGTTTTCATCGCCGTAGAATAGCGCGTGATCGATTGCCATGCCCACGTGTTCTCCGAGTCCGCGCCCGCGGTGGCCGGCGCGCGTTATCGGCCCGCGTATGCGGCTCGCCTCGAGGACTGGATGGAGGTCTGGCGCGAGTACGACATCACGCATGGTGTCCTGGTGCAGCCGAGTTTCCTCGGGACCCACAACGAAGAAATGCTGCAGGCCATCGCGAAGGCGCCTTCGCTGCTGCGAGGCGTCGCGGTGGTGGATGCCGCCATCGATGACGCGGAGCTCGACCGGCTCGATGCCGCCGGCGTCTGCGCCATCCGCTGGAACCTCAAGGGCGTGACGGACTATCGCGCGTACGCCACACCTGCCTGGCGCAAGCTGCTGGCACGTATTCATGCGCGCGGCTGGCACCTCGAGGCCTATGTGGACCACGGGCGCCTTGCCGCCATCGAGCCAGCGCTCGTCGGCAGCGAGGTCTCGGTGGTCTTCGACCATTTCGGCAACCCCGGCGTCGAAGAAGCCTCGGTGCGCATCACGTTCGCGGCCGTGGAGCGGCTGCTCGACCAGCGCGAAGTGTGGGTCAAGCTCTCGGCACCGTATCGCCTTGGCGCGATCGACGACGCGGAGTGGTTCGCCGATCGGTGGCTCGCAATCGCCGGGCCGACGCGCCTCGTCTGGGGCAGCGATTGGCCGTACACATCCTTCGAGGCGAACGCGAGCTACGGCCTGATGCTGCAGGCACTCGACCGCTGGTTCGAACCCGACGTCCGCGACGCGGTCCTCTGGGATAATGCCGCGCGGCTCTACCGATTCAACCGATAGGAAATCCCGTGCTCGTCCACCCTCAGTTCGACCCCATCGTCTTCAGCCTGGGCCCCGTGGCCGTGCGCTGGTACGGGCTCATGTACGTGATCGGATTCGTGGCCTTCATCATGCTGGGCAAGCTGCGCGTGCGCCGCGGCCTGGGCAACGGCATGCTGGCGAGCGAGGTCGACGACATGCTGATCTACGGCGTGCTCGGCGTGATCCTGGGCGGGCGCATCGGCTACGTGCTGTTCTACAAGCCCGGGTATTACCTCTCGCACCCGGCGGAGATACTGCAGATCTGGGCGGGCGGCATGAGTTTCCACGGCGGCTTCATCGGCGTGATGCTCGGCATCTTCATCTTCTGCCTGGTGAAGAAGAAGCCGTGGCTGCAGACAATGGATTTCGTCGCGCCTCTGGTGCCGATCGGGCTTGCGGCCGGGCGCATGGGTAACTTCATCAATGGCGAACTTCCGGGCCGGCCGACGGATGTGCCCTGGGGCATGTGGTTTCCGCAGCACGACCCCACGCAGCTCGCGCGCCATCCCTCGCAGCTCTACCAGTTCGCGCTCGAGGGCCTGGCGCTGTTCGTGATCCTCTGGATCTACTCGAGCAAGCCGCGACCCACGGGCGCAGTCTCCGGCGCGTTCCTGATCGGCTACGGGACTTTCCGCTTCATCGCGGAGTTCACACGCCAGCCCGATGATTTCCTCGGCCTGCTGGGTTTCGGCATGTCGATGGGGCAGTGGCTTTCGCTTCCGATGGTGGTGATCGGCATCGCGATGATGGCCTGGAGTCTCAGGAGGAAATAGAAACTGGTGTCAGACACGACCGATAATGGGGTCAGGTTACCTTTTTCCTAAAAGGTAACCTGACCCCATTTACAAAACCTTCAGCACCGTTTTATCGCGCCAGCAAAACCTTCAGCACCGTGGGGGAATGCAGGGTTTCGAGGCGCTCGATGCGGCCTTCGCGATTGAAGTGGCTCACACCGGTCGCTGCGAGCAGATAGAAGTAGTCGCCGGCCACCGCGCCAGTGGTCGGCTCGTCGAGCGCGGTGTGGTGGTGGGAGAGCAGGGTGCGCACGCGCGCGATGCTTTCGCCGCCACGTCCGAGCGAGATCTCGATCACGCGTCCTGGCGAGGTGACGTTCTGCACCCCGATGAGCTCGCCCTGGTGCTGGTAGAGCCCGTCGATGGCAGCGACGTTCTCGCGCGTGTCGTTGACCACCTGGCGCACGGCACCGGTATCGGTCTCCACCACCGCGATGCCGGTGGAGTGCGCGACGTAGAGCTTCTTGCCATCCGGTGACGCGGCGATCCCGTTGCTGCCGCGCAGCTGGTTGGGTCGCACCAGTTCGCGCGCCGCGGGTCCGGGCCCCTGGATGCCGATCTCGAAAATCGCGCCGCTGGCCGAATCGCTCGCGAACACGCGCCCGCCTGCGGCCACGGTGACGTCGTTAAGTTGCTGCGCGGTGTCGACGTCGTAGCGCTTCATCAGCTTGCGCGTGTCGATGTCGAAGGCGACGATGGCGTTGCGGCGCCTCTTCTCGCCTTCGGTGGTGAGCGCGGAGGTGGTCACGGCGTACAGCAAGCGCCGCGGCGAATCGACCGCAAGGCCGAGCACATGGTCGAAGTTGGCGCCGGCGCCCGCGAATTCGGTGATGCCGCGCGCGTCGTCGACGCGATAGATGCGGCCCTGCGCGATCGAACCCACGAAGAAGCTCCTGGAAGGCGCGTCGTAGGCGATGCCTTCGGGGATCACGGTCTTGTCGATCATCTCGAACGCAGTGGGCGCGAAATCGAGGCGCGGCAGTTTCGCCTCGAGCTTCGCGTACACGGCCTGGAAAGCGGCATCGCCCCACACCGGATCGAAACCTTCCTGGCGCGCGGGCAGGAAGCCATCTCCCAACTCGAGCACCTTCTCCAGCGCGGCGACAACCGCCGCTTTCTCGCCGAGTTGTGCATGGGAGCGTGCGAGGTAGAAATACAGCGTCGCATCCGTGGGGCGCTGCTTCAGCAGGTTCTCGATGGCCCCGATGGCTGCGTGAGCGGCTACCTTGTCCTGCTGGGCGTGGACGGGAAAAGCGAGGACTGACACCAGGAAAGCGGCGGCGAATATGCGCATGGATTTGGTAAGGTGGATGCGTCGGAACCTGATTATCCCCGCAGTGGAGCGTGAATGAAGATCTGCATCGTGGGCGCCGGCGCCATCGGCGGCTACCTCGGAACCCGGCTGGCGCTGGCTGGCGAGGAGGTCACCTACCTCGCGCGCGGCGAAAACCTCGCCGCCATTCGCGACCACGGCATGCGCATCCTGCACGGAGACGGCCGCGAGGAAATCGTGCAACGGAATGTAAGCGCCACGGATTGGGGCGGCGCCGGCGAATACGACCTCGTCATTCTCACCGTGAAGGCGCACCAGCTGGGCGAAATCGCCGATCGCATCGAGTCCCTGTGCCACGCAGACACCGTGATCCTGCCGATGCAGAACGGCCTGCCCTTCTGGTACTTCAGCAATCATGGTGGCGAACTCGAGGGACGCTCGCTCGAGGCGGTGGATCCCGGCGGAAAAATCAGCGCTGCGATCGATGCGCGCCGCATCATCGGCTGCGTGGTGTTCATCGCGGCGATGCGCGTGGGCCCGGGCGTGGTGCGCTACATGGGCAGCAACCGCTTTCCCATGGGTGAGCTCGACGGCAGGACCACGCCGCGCATCGAGAAAATCTCGGCCGCCTTCGTGCGCGCCGGCTTCGAAGCGCCGATCCACGCCGACATCCGCGACGAGGTCTGGCTCAAGCTCTGGGGCAACGTGAGTTTTAACCCGATCTCCTCGCTCACCCATGCGACGCTTTCGGTCATCTGCACCGATCCCGATGGGCGCAGCCTCGCGGCGCGAATGATGGCCGAGACACTGGCCATCGCGGAGAAGTTGGGAATCAGGTTCCGGCTTTCAATCGACCAGCGCCT
>JBDSMR010000033.1:0-26297 GCA_039915735.1 Usitatibacter sp.
GGGAAGGTCGGGATCGGGTCGACGGGGTTCGTGCCCATCAGCACCAGCAGCGCATCGCGCACGAACTGGTAGAACGTGACCATCACCGAGACGGGATTGCCGGGCAGGCCGAAGAAATGCGCGCCGCCGATTTTCCCGTAGGCGAGGGGGCGGCCGGGCTTCATGGCGATCTTCCAGAAAACCACCTCGCCCAGCTTGTCGAGCATCGCCTTCACGAAGTCGGCTTCTCCGACCGAGACCCCGCCGCTGGTGATCACCACGTCGGCGATGGCGCCGGCCTGCGCGAAGGCTTCCTCGAGCAGTTTCGGGTCGTCGCGCACCACGCCCATGTCCATCACTTCACAGCCCAGGCGAGTGAGCATGCCGTGCAGCGTGTAGCGGTTGGAGTCGTAGATCTCGCCTTCACCCAGTGTCGTGCCAACCGACTTGAGTTCGTCGCCGGTGGAGAAAAACGCGACGCGCAGCTTGCGGTAAACCGGCACTTCACCAACCCCGAGCGAGGCGATCAGGCCCAGTTCGGCCGGGCGGATAATGCGGCCCTTCTTCAACGCGACCGAACCGGCCTTCAGGTCCTCGCCGGCTTCGCGAACGTTCTGGCCGAGCCTGGCGCCCGCAGCAAACGTGACTGACCTGCCGTCGGCCCTGGCGCGCTCCTGCATGATCACCGTGTCGCTACCCACCGGCACCACGCCTCCGGTCATGATGCGAACGCATTGGCCCGTGGCCACCTGGCCGTTGTAGGGGCGGCCCGCGAACGAAACGCCTACTTCCGTGAGGGTGCTTTCGCCATCACCGGCGACATCGCTGGCCTTCATCGCCCAGCCGTCCATCGCGGAGTTGCGATGTGCGGGGACATCAACGGGCGAGTGCAGGTCCTCCGCGAGCACCGAACCCAATGCGTTGCGCACCGGGACGCGCAGCGTGCCCTCGATCGGATGCAGGAACTGGTGGATGAAGGCGCGAGCCTTGTCCACCGGCATCGAGTTCGGGTCGTAATCGTCGGCGCAGGAAGCCTGCGTGATCGTGAGCGCGGCCATGGTGTCCTTCAAGCGGTGTCGAACGCGATGTCCTTCAGGTGCCCGATTTTACCGTCACGCTCCTGCCCGGGCGCGCCACGGCTCAAGCCTTGCGCGGCTCGAGGCTCGCCAGCTCTTCGCGCGTGTTGATGTTGAGGAAGGCGTCGGCCTCGTCGTCGAAGGAGACCTCCGTGAGCCGGTGCGCGGTGTACCACTTGTCGATCTTGCGCTGGCCGGAGCCGAGGAACCCGCGCAGCGAGCCGGCAACTGAGCGGCGCATCAGGCAGAACACCGGGTGTGCCTGGTCGCCGGTCTTCGCAACGGCGATTTCGGCACTTGCCTTTTCGAGAGCAGCACGCAAGCGTGCGACAAGGTCGAGCGGCAGGAAAGGTGAATCACAGGGAACGGTGACGACCAACTCGCCACTTGCATGCGCAAGGCCACGCTCAAAGCCCGCAAGCGGACCCGCGAATCCGGCAATTTCGTCGGCGATCACGGAGTGGCCGAAGCGAGCGTAGTCCTCGGAATTGCGGTTGGCGTTGATCAACAGCTCGTCGACCTGCGGGCCGAGGCGCTCGATCACATGTTCAACCATCGGCTTGCCGCGGAACAATTGCAGGCCCTTGTCGACGCCACCCATGCGGCTGCCCTGGCCACCGGCGAGCACGATGCCGCTGACGGTTGCCCTCACAGCGGGTGGAAGGGCGCCCATTCGGGCCGCTCCTCCTCGAAACTGTTCACGTTGGGCGCCCGATCGACCGGTGTGACGAAGAGCGCGAGCGGCAGGTGCATCTCGTCGCCCCAGTTGTTGTGCTCGCTTTCGAACGCGAGGCGGGTGCCGCACTGTGTGCAGAACTTTCGCCTCGTGCCTTTCGAGGAGGCGTAGTCGCGCACCAGATCCGCGCCGCGGGTGATGCGCACCTGCGCGCGCTTGAACCCGATCCACGTGACGACGCCGGCGGCGTGGGTGCTGCGGCAGCTGTGGCAGTAGCAGTGCGAACAGAAGCGCGACGGGAAGTCGGCCACCATCTCGACCCCGCCGCAGTGGCAACGGGCCGTGGCGCTGGTCATGAGGGGGCCCCTTTCACCAACCGATGCTCCCCCGTGAACAGCAGGTAGTGCTTGTTCACCGCGCGCCCGATCATCGTGATGCCCACCTGCGAGGCAACCTCGTGGCCCATCTTGGTCAGGCCGGAGCGCGAGACCAGCACCGGCACCTGCATCTGCGCGGCCTTGATCACCATCTCGGAAGTAAGGCGGCCCGTTGTGTAGAAAATCTTGTCGCGGCCGTCGACGTCTTGCAGCCACATCCAGCCTGCGATGGCATCAACCGCGTTGTGGCGGCCGACGTCTTCCACGAAAGTGAGGATCTCGGAGCCTTTCGCCAGCGCGCAGCCGTGCACCGCGCCCGCCTGCTTGTAGATCGATTCGTGTACGCGCACGGCGTTGAGAAGCCCGAAGAGCGTCTCCTCGGTGATGCGCATGTCGTCGTCGAGGCGGATGTTCTCGATGTCGGCCATCAGGTCGCCGAAGACGGTGCCCTGGCCGCATCCGGTGGTGGCGGTGCGTTTCTCGGTTTTCTTGTCGAGGTCCTTCAGGCCCGTGAATGTCGTCACTGCGACGGCGTTCACTTCCCAGTCCACCTGGATGGAATCGATCTCCTCGATGGATTCCACCAGCCGCTGGTTGCGCAGGAAGCCGAGCGCCAGCGCTTCAGGCGCCGCACCGAGCGTCATCAACGTGACCAGTTCCTTCTTGTCGACGTAGAGCGTTAGGGGATGCTCGCCCGCGATGGGCGTCGGCACGATGGCGCCGGTCTCGTCGCGCGCGTCGACCGTGTAGGTGGCGGGGCGGGCGTTGGCGGTGAGGGTGGGGCGGTAGGCCATCAGCCGCCGATGAACGACATCTCGACCTTGGAATCGCGATGGGTGGCGGCGGTACGAATCTCGGAGTAATGGTCGTCGCGGCCACGCCAGATGGCGTCGAGCGCGATGGCGAACGATTCGTCGGTCGCGCCCGAGCGCATCAGGCCCTTGAGGTCGTAGCCGCGTTGAGCGAAGAGGCACGTGTAGAGGTGCCCGTCGGTGCTGATGCGCGCGCGCGTGCAGGTGGAACAGAAGGCGCGTGTGACCGACGAGATCACGCCGATCTCGCCCTGGCCATCGAGATAGCGCCAGCGATCCGCCACTTCGCCGCGATAGTTGGCCTCGACCGGCTCGAGCGGGAACTTCTCGCTGATGCGATGGACCACTTCGGCGGACGGTACGACGTCATCCATGCGCCAGCCGTTGGTGGAGCCCACGTCCATGAACTCGATGAAACGCACGATGTGGCCGGTGCCGTGAAAGTGGCGCGCCATCTCGACCACCTGCTCGTCGTTCACGCCGCGCTTGACCACCATGTTGACCTTGATGGGCCCAAGGCCCGCGGCGGCAGCGGCATCGATGCCTTCCAATACCTTGGCCACGGGAAAATCCGCGTCGTTCATTTTCTGGAATGTCGCTTCGTCGAGCGAATCGAGGCTCACGGTCACCCGATCGAGGCCGGCCGCCTTGAGCGCCTTCGCATGTGCCTTGAGCGCGGAGCCGTTGGTGGTGAGCGTGAGGTCGACGAAGGGAAGCTCCGCACGCAGCATCGCCACCAGCTTGTCGATGCCCTTGCGCAGCAGCGGCTCACCGCCCGTGAGGCGGATCTTCTCCGTGCCCATCGAATGGAACACGCGCGCAAGGCGCGTGATCTCCTCGAAGCGCAGCACCTCAGCGTGCGGCAGGAACTGGTAGTCGGCGTTGAACACCTCGCGCGGCATGCAATAGACGCAGCGGAAGTTGCAGCGGTCCGTGACCGAGATGCGCAGGTCGCGCAACGCGCGCCCGCGGGTATCGGCCAACGGGCCTTCGCCACGCGCTTGCGCGGGCGGGATCGGCAACGTGTGTTGCTCGGCGATCGGGATGACGGCGCGGTCCATGGGTTGAATTGTATAGTGGGCGGATGCTGAATCGACCGACGCAGAAGGCTTCCGTGATCCTCGAACGCGAGGAAGTGGAGAGCCGGTGGGAGACCCACCGCTGGCAGGTCGTGGGCGCGATACCCGACGTGGGAGGCGAGCCGCGCACCATACCGGTGAGAAACGGCGTGATCCACAGGATGTTCTCGGGCCTCGACCTCACGCTTTTTGCCGACGAGGCCGAAGGCTACTTCCTCAATGTCTCGAGCGAGGGCCCGAGCGTCTTCGTTTCGGTGCGCATCGACGAGGCGACGGGGGAGCCCTATCCGTTCCAGGCCACGCTCTCCTATAACGAGGCGGCGCGCTGGATGGATGGCGGCGAGAGCGTGGAGCGCGCCGATGCCTGGCCAGAGCTCACGCAGTGGATGGGGGAATGGGTCGAGGAGAACTACCGGCCCGAGCCCAAGCGCCGGCAACGGCCCAAATCCTTCGAGGGCAAGGAAGGCCAGCTGCGCGAGAAGGGCAAGTCGTGAGCGACGATTTCATTTCGCGCTGGTCGCGCCGCAAGATCGAGGCGCGCAAGGGGGAAACGGAAACGGCTGAGGAGGTGGCTGCGGTGCCGGCAGCGGTCCTTCCGGAGGCACGCGCTGTTCCTGAGGAGAAGCCCCCGGAACCCCTACCGCCGGTCGAATCCCTCACGCCCGAATCCGATTTCACGCCCTTCATGAAATCCGAAGTTGATCCGCAGCTGAAGCGCGACGCGCTCAAGGCCCTCTTCAAGGACCCGCGCTACAACGTGATGGACGGCCTGGACACCTACATCGACGACTATTCGAAGCCCGATCCGCTGCCCGAAGGCTGGCTCGAGCAGATGACCCAGTTCGCGCGCCTTGGCGACTACAAACCACCGCCGGACCCGGAACCTGAAACAGCGCCCGGTCCTGCGGAGATTGAGGAAATAATTTCAGTAAAACAAGTGGTTGATGGCCAAATGCCCACGCACCCGGATGGTGCGAAGGGGGTTCCATCACCCCCTTCCGAGTCGCAACCGTCGCGACCCGGCGAGTCCTAGCCGCCGATTTCATCTGGTGTACACTTCATTGTTAATAAGAAGGCAAATGCCTAATCCCTTGGGTCAGGGGCCCATAACGAGTTGGAGGAGTGGTTCCGCGAAGGGACGTCGCGGGACGCCACACGGCGGATGACGGAAGGTCTCGAGGTCACAGCGCCCGCGGGCGCGGAAAACGCCGGATCCGATATCCGCGACGAGATGTTTACGCTCGAAAGCTGGGGCTGGTCGGCCAACCCGGACGAATGCGCGCCCAAGATCCTGGCGCTTGAATCCCTCATGAACCTCGCCCCGCCCCAGGCGGTGGCCAGCGTCTCCTACCAGTCGCGCGGCAACGTGCTGGTCGTCGCGGGTAGCGAAGCGCCGCGGGCGCGTGCCGCCGCGGCTCGGCTCGTCACCCACTTGCAGGTCACGCTCCTGCTGCCGGAGGGGGCCGCTGCTTCCGACCCTTACCCAACCTGGACCGGCCAAGTCGAAAAACTGGCCGGCTACCTCGGCGAATTCACCGCCAGCATCGCCGGCCTGCGCGCACCGGGGCAACTGGCGTCGGCGCAGCCGGTGCCGGCGAAGTTCGACCTGGTGCTGGATTTCTCGCGCGTGCCGCTCTTCGGCATGCGCCAGCCACCCCAGGGCTACTTCATCGCACCATCGGATGAGGGCGCGCTCGAAGCCGTCCTCGCGGAGTTGCGCGAATCGGTGGGCGAATTCGACAAGCCGCGTTTCTTCACCTATCGCGAGAACATCTGCGCCCACAGCCGCTCTGCGGTCGAGGGCTGCTCCGCGTGTATCGAGATCTGCTCGACGCAGGCCATCTCGCCGGCCGGCGACAAGGTCAAGGTGGATCCCCACCTGTGCATGGGCTGCGGTGCGTGCGCCACCGTGTGCCCGTCTGGCGCCATGGGCTATCAGTACCCGCGCGTGGCCGACCGCGGCGCGCAGATGAAGCAGCTGCTTACGACCTATCGCGTGGCCCTCGGTACCGGCCCCTGCATTGTTTTTCACAATGGCACCGACGGGCGCGAGTTGCTGGCCGCAGCGGCCGCCTCGGGCTCCGGCCTACCGGCGAACGCGCTGCCGCTGGAGGCCTGGCACGTGGCCTCCACTGGCCTGGACCTGCTGCTGCCCGCCATTGCGTTCGGCGCGACTAGCGTCGCCGTGCTCTCGGCCGGCTCGGAAGATGCGCAGTACCTGGCTGCGCTGCGCCACCAGATGGCGATCGGGCAGGCGATCCTGCGGCAGCTCGGTTATGCGGGGACCCATTTCACAGTCATCGAGGCGTCCACCCCGGGGCAGCTTACGGCGGCCTTCGAGGCCCTGGCGCCCGCCGCCGCGCCGGCGGTGCCTGCGTCGTTCATGCTCGGCAACGACAAACGCACCGCGATCGAATTCGCGGTCGACCACCTCCTGAAGCACGCGCCCTCGCCGGTCGACGAGATAGCGCTCCCGGAAGGTTCTCTCTTCGGCCAGGTGCTGGTCGACCAGGCGAAATGCACCATGTGCATGGCTTGCGTGGGTGCCTGCCCCGAATCCGCGCTCATGGACGGCGTCGACAAGCCGCTCATCAAGTTCCTCGAGCGCAACTGCGTGCAGTGCGGACTGTGCGAGGCCACGTGTCCGGAAGGTGCCATCTCGCTGTCTGCGCGCCTGCTGCTCACGCCCGCGGTGCGCGAGGCCCGCGTGCTCAACGAGACCCAGCCCTTCCATTGCGTGCGCTGCAGCAAGCCCTTCGGCACGCGCCAGATGGTCGACGCGATGATGGGCCGCCTGATGGGGCATTCGATGTTCGCGCAGGGCGATGCAATCAAGCGCCTGCAGATGTGCGCCGATTGCCGCGTCGTGGACATGATGTCCGCCACCAATGAGGTGTCGGTTCTGCGTCTGGGGAACGACTCGTGAGCGCGCAACCGGTCACCGTGCAGCGCCCGCTCCCGCCCGAGGAGTCCGCGCGCGCCGATTTCTATGCGCTGCTCGCGCGCCTCGTGCATGACGCGCCCGATTCCGCGCTGCTCGCCGGACTGGCCTGCGCGGGGAGCCTGCCTGTCGAAGGCGACGCGGCGCTTGCCAAGGCCTGGGACGGGCTGGTGAAGGCCTCGGGCGCGATGGATCACGATGCCGCCACTGAGGAATTCGAAAAGCTCTTCATCGGCATCGGCAAATGCGAAGTCTCCGCGTACGCCGGCTTCTACGGCGGTGCGCCTTCGATCGACCATCCGCGCGTGCGCATCCAGGCGGACCTCGCGGCGCTCGGGCTCGCGCATCGCCGCCAGGTCACGGAGCCCGAGGACCACTACGCCGGGCTCTTCGAGGTCATGCGCGTGCTGGTGGCCGGTGGCGCCGGAAGGGCACCGGGCACCGTGGCGGAGCAGAAGCACTTCTACGCTGCGCACGTGGAGCCGGGCGCCAGCCGCTTCTTCAGGGGGCTGGGCGCCGCCGCCAGCGCCAACTACTACCGCCATGTGGCTGCCGTGGGCCAGGCGTTCATCTCGCTCGAATCCGAATCGTTCCAGCTCGACTAGGCAGCTCCCAAAAACAAGGAGGGTGCAAATGAAGACCATCAAGCCGACCAACCGCCGTACATTCCTGCTTACCGCCGGGCTCGGCGGCGCGGGCGCCGCAGTCGCTGTGGTGGCTGGCGCGCGCATGGCCCCCGCCGGCAAGAACGCGGCCCTGGTCGCTGAGGAAGCCAAGCCGAGCGGCTATCACGCCTCCGAGCACATCCTGAAGTATTACAAGACGACCAAAGTCTGAGGAGCCCAGCCATGCTGCTCACCCGCAAATCCGAAGCCAAGACCCAGCCGGTCAACCCCATCGCGCGCGCGGTCCATTCGCTCGCCTCGAAGACGGTCAACCGACGCTCGTTCCTCAAGGGCACGGGACTCACCGCAGGCGCCGCCGCCTTCGCATCGCAGCTGCCGCTCAACATGATCGGCGAGGCCCACGCGCAGGCGGCCAAGTCCGGCAACACGGTGGTCAAGCGCACGGTCTGCACGCACTGCTCCGTTGGCTGCTCCATCGACGCGGTCGTGACTGACGGCGTCTGGGTGCGCCATGAGCCGGTGTTCGATTCGCCCATCAACATGGGCGCGCACTGCGCCAAGGGCGCGGCGATCCGCGAGCACGGGATGACCGAGCACTCGCATCGCCTCAAGTACCCGATGAAGCTGGTGGACGGCAAGTACCGCCGCATCAGCTGGGAGCAGGCGATCAACGAGATCGGCGACAAGCTGCTGCAGATCCGCAAGGACTCGGGGCCGGACGCCGTTTTCTGGATCGGCTCCTCGAAACACAACAACGAGCAGTCGCAGATGTTCCGCAAGTTCGTGTCCATGTTCGGCAGCAACAACATGGACCACCAGGCCCGCATCTGCCACTCGACCACTGTCGCCGGCGTTGCCAATACCTGGGGCTACGGGGCGATGACCAACTCGTACAACGACCTGCAGAACTCGAAGTGCATGTTCTTCATCGGCTCGAACGCGGCCGAGGCGCACCCCGTTTCCATGCTGCACGCGCTGCACGCCAAGGAGAAGGGCGCCAAGATGATCGTGGCCGACCCGCGCTTTACGCGCACCGCGGCCAAGGCGGACCAGTACCTGCGATTCCGCTCCGGCAGCGACGTGGCACTGCTCTTCGGCATGCTGCACATCATCTTCAAGAACGGCTGGGAGGACCAGAAGTACATCAACGATCGCGTCTACGGCATGGACAAGATCAAGGCAGAGGTCCTCGCCAAGTGGACGCCGGACAAGGTGACTGAGGTGACGGGCGTCTCCGAGGCCGACCTCTACGCAGCCACCGAGACCTTCGCCAAGAACAAGCCCTCGTCGATCATCTGGTGCATGGGCCAGACTCAGCACTCCATCGGCAACGCCTTCGTTCGCGCCTCCTGCATCCTGCAGCTGGCGCTCGGCAACATCGGCGTCTCCGGGGGCGGGGCCAACATCTATCGCGGCCACGACAACGTGCAAGGCGCCACCGACGTGGGCCCCAATCCGGATTCGCTGCCGGGCTACTACGGCATCGCCGAAGGCGCCTGGAAACACTGGTGCAAGGTGTGGGGCGTCGAATACGAGTGGATGAAGAGCCGCTTCGCCAGCAAGGCGATGATGGAAAAGCCCGGCATGACCGTCTCGCGCTGGATTGACGGCGTGCTCGAGAAAAACGAACTCATCGACCAGGACAGCAACCTGCGTGCGGTTGTGTACTGGGGGCATGCGCCGAACTCGCAGTCGCGCGGCCTGGAGATGAAGCAGGCGATGGAAAAGGTCGACCTGATGGTAGTGATCGACCCGTACCCCACGCCCTCCTCGGCGATGCCGGATCGCAAGGACGGCGTGTACCTGCTCCCCGCGGCGACACAGATGGAGACCTCGGGGTCGGTCACGGCTTCCAACCGGTCGATCCAGTGGCGCGAAAAGGTGATCGAGCCCCTGTTCGAGTCCAAGCCCGACCACACCATCATGTATGCCTTCGCGAAGAAGCTCGGCTACGGCCCGGAGTTCGTGAAGAACATCAAGCTGGTGAAGGACAAGACCGGCTGGGATGAGCCGCTGGTCGAGGACATGACTGCGGAGATCAACAACGGCAACTGGACCATCGGCTACACCGGCTCCACGCCGATGCGGTTGAAGGCCCACATGCGCAATCTGGGTGCGTTCGATCCGAAGACGCTGCGCTGCACGACGCCCACGATCGACAAGGAGACCGGATACGACTGCAACGGCGACTACTTCGGCCTGCCGTGGCCCTGCTATGGCACGGCCGCGATCAAGCACCCGGGCTCGCCGGTGCTGTACCGCACCGACCTCAAGATGATGGACGGGGGCGGTTGCTTCCGCGCCAACTTCGGCATCTCGCGCGACGGCGTGAGCTTGCTGGCCGAAGACGGCTCGCATACGAAGGATTCCGAGATCACCACGGGTTTCCCGGAGTTCGACCACATCCTCATGAAGAAGCTCGGCTGGTGGGCCGAACTCACGCCGGAGGAACAGGCCGCGGCCGAAGGCAAGAACTGGAAGACTGACCTCTCGGGCGGCATCCAGCGCGTCTGCATGGTCAACCACAACACGCACTTCTGGGGCAACGCGAAGGCGCGCGCCGTCGTCTGGAACTTCCCCGACGGCGTGCCGCAGCACCGTGAGCCGCTCTACAGCCCGCGCCCGGACCTCGTGGCCAAGTACCCGACCCACGATGACAAGAAGGCGTTCTGGCGCCTGCCGACGCTTTTCAAGACGGTGCAGCAGAAGGCCGTGGCCGACAAGGTGCACGAGAAATACCCGTTGATCCTGAGCTCCGGTCGCCTGGTGGAGTACGAGGGCGGCGGCGACGAGACGCGCTCCAACCCGTGGCTCGCGGAGCTGCAGCAGGAGGCCTTCGTCGAAATCAACACCAAGGACGCGTCCGACCGCGGCATCAAATACTGGGACTGGGTCTGGCTCAGGTCGCCGACGGGCGCGCAGCTGAAGGTGCGCGCGCTGGTGACCGAACGGGTGGGGCCGGGCACGAGCTGGATGCCGTTCCACTTCGCGGGCTGGTGGCAGGGCAAGGACCTTCTCGACAAGTATCCGGAGGGTGCGGCGCCGATCGTTCGTGGCGAGGCGGTCAACACCGCCACTACCTACGGCTACGACTCGGTCACGATGATGCAGGAAACCAAGACGACGCTCTGCAACATCGAGCGCGCCTGAGGAGGAGAACGAAAATGGCCAGAATGAAATTCATCTGTGACGCCGAGCGCTGCATCGAATGCAACGGCTGTGCCACCGCGTGCAAGCAGGAGCACGAGATACCCTGGGGCGTGAACCGCCGCCGCTTGGTGACCGTCAACGACGGCTTGCCGGGCGAGCGTTCGATCTCGGTGGCGTGCATGCACTGCACCGACGCGCCCTGCATGGCGGTGTGCCCGGTCGACTGCTTCTACCGCACCGAGGACCAGCTCGTGCTGCACGACAAGGACCTCTGCATCGGCTGCGGCTACTGCTTTTACGCCTGCCCGTTCGGCGCGCCGCAGTTTCCGCAGGCGGGTGCCTTCGGCCTGCGCGGCAAGATGGACAAGTGCACTTACTGCGCCGGCGGCCCGGAGGAGAACCACTCGGTCGAGGAGTTCCGCAAGTACGGTCGCAACCGTCTCGCTGAGGGCAAGCTGCCCGCCTGCGCCGAGATGTGCTCCACCAAGGCGCTGCTCGCAGGCGATGCTCCCGTCATCACCAGCATCTACAAGACGCGCGTCACCACGCGTGGCAAGGGTGAAGAGATCTGGGGCTGGTCGGTCGCCTACGGCGGCAGCGCCAAGCTGTCTGACCAGGACGGAGGCAAGGCATGAAAGCCGCGGCCCTCCTGGCAGCCCTGGTGCTCGCCGCGTGCGGCGAGATTCCCCAGGACGCGCCCAAGCCCTACGCCGGCAAGGAAGACACCAAGGCCTACGCCAGCGACACCTTCAAGGGTGACAAGCAGAAATACGAGCAGAGCCTCGCCAAGCGTGCGGACTACCAGAACGAATATGTCCGCACCGGCGACGTGAAGGCCCGATAGACAACGAGGAGGAGATCCCATGCTCAAAGCCCTGATCCTCACGGCCGCGCTCGCGCTGCCTTTTGCGGCCGATGCGCAGGCGCCTGCAACGCCGGCGCCACCCACCACCGCACCCACGAAGGACGCCGGCAAGGTTCCGTCTGAGCCACAATCGACGGTGGATGCTGCCAAAGTGGCGACGCCCCCGCCGGGCACCCCCAGCCCCACCATGGTTCCTGGCTGGAACAACCCGCCGCCGTGGGCCGCCGCCAGCGAACGCGCGCAGTACGCCTCCGTTCCCGGCACCGATACGAACCGCCTGATCCAGGCCGAGGGACGTGAGTGGCGCGCCTTCCGCAACGGTCCGATCACGCTTTATGCGGGCTGGATCATTGCTGCGGTGGCCGCCGTACTCGTGTTGTTCTACCTCATCAGGGGGCAGATCAAGCTGGACGAGCCGCGCACCGGACGCCTCATCGAGCGCTTCAACGCGGTCGAGCGTGTCTCGCACTGGACCATGGCGATCAGCTTCATCTTCCTGGCCCTCTCGGGTGTGGTGATCCTGTGGGGCAAGCACATCGTGCTGCCATGGCTGGGATACACCGGGTTCTCGTGGCTCACCATCGCGTGCAAGAACGTTCACAACTTCGTGGGTCCCCTTTTCATCTTCTCACTGCTGGTGATGTTCCTGATCTACGTGAAGGACAACATCATCCACGCGCGCGACATCACGTGGCTGGTGAAGCTGGGCGGCATGCTCGGTGGCAAGGAAGTGCCTTCCGGCCGCTTCAACGGCGGCGAAAAGATGTGGTTCTGGGGTGGGCTCGTGTTGCTTGGCGTGATCGTCAGCGTGACCGGCGTGATCCTCGACTTTCCCAACTGGAACCAGGGCCGCGAGCTGATGCAGCAGGCCAACGTCATTCACGCCATCGCCGCGGTGCTCTTCATTTCCGGCGCCCTCGGCCACAGCTATCTCGGCACCATCGGGATGGAGGGCGCCTACCGGGGCATGCGCGACGGCTTCGTCGACGAGACCTGGGCCAGGCAACACCACGAGCTCTGGTTCGAGGAAGTGAAGGCCGGCAAGCGTGACGAAAAGATCATTGGGGCGGTGCCGCAAGCCGCCGCGGGAGACGACTGATGAAGACGACTCGCATTGCCCTGGCAGCGCTGTTGCTGGCCTCCGGCGCCGCTTGGGCCAAGCTGCCCCCGCCGCCACCGCTGGACGAGAAGGCCAAGGCCGCCGCCGAGGAAAAGAAGGTGAAGGACCTCGAGACCGCAGCCAAGGCGAAGGCCGCACAGGTCGACGCCGAGGAAAAGACGATCAAGAACTACCAGGCCAACATGAAGAAGGCGGGTAAGCCGATTCCGAAGCCCACGCCGATAATCGCTTCGGCGCCGCCGCAGCTCATGCCGGGACCCGGAGCGGCCAAAGGCGCGCCCACGGGTGCGGGCGGCGGCGCGCCGGCCGGTAAGGCGGTGAATGCCCAGGGCCACGAGAAAGGCGCGATGACGCCTGCAGGAAACACCCCGCCGAAGGGCACCGACACACCCCAGGACGCCAAGAAGAAGTAGGGCGTCACCAAACGGAGAGAACAAGAATGAAACGCAACCTGCTCGCCCTGGCCATCGCCGGAATCCTTTGCGCCGCATGTGCCTCACCGGGCGTGGGCGGGGGCGCCTCGGCCGTGGCCAATCTCGAATCCACCAAGGGTAATACTGCCAAGGGGCGAGTCACCTTCACGCAGGTCGGTGACAAGGTGCGCGTGAGCGCGAACCTCTCGGGCCTCAAGCCCAATGCCGAGCACGGCTTTCACGTGCACGAGAAGGGCGATTGCAGCTCGGGTGACGGCGTGAGCGCCGGCGGCCACTACAACCCCGCCGCCTCGACGCACGGCTCGCAGGCGAGCGCCCATCACGCCGGCGACATGCCGAACGTGATGTCCGACAGCTACGGCAATGCCACGGCGTCGTTCGAAGTGCACGGACTGAGCATTGGATCGGGCAGCGCGGACATCGTTGGCAAGGGACTCATCGTCCACCGCGACCCGGACGACTACAAGTCGCAGCCGGCCGGCAATGCGGGACCGCGCATCGCCTGCGCCGTCATCACCAGGACCTAGCGTCGCCCCGGGTGCTGCACTCGCAGCAATAGCCCGGGGTCCATTACCGCCTGGCGAACTGCGCGATGGCGTCCAGCAGGGCGTCGTTGCGCAGTGGCTTTGCCAGCTTCGCCACCACCGTACTGTGTGTCATGTCGGGGTAGCGTATGTCCTGGTAGGACGAACCTGCGGCCTTGAGCGCCGCCACCAGCCGGTCCTGGTTGATGGCCCCCACCCGGGTATCCTTGTCGCCGCGAATCAGCAGCGAGGGCGGCTCGCCCCCGTGCACGAAGCGTGCGGGCATGGCCGTCTTGACCGGATCACCCTCGCCAGAGAGCGCGGCAATGATCTTCTCCTCGTCCGGCACGAAGTCGTAGGGGCCGGCGAGTCCGATGAAGCCGCGCACGTCGGAGCGCTTGAGGCCATGCGCGCCGAGGAAGCGCTCGTTGTAGGTCACCATCGCGCCGATGTGCGCGCCGGCCGAGTGGCCCATCAGGAACACCTTGTCCGGGTCGCCCTTGTAGCGGCCGATTTCCTTCTTCGTCCAGGCGAAAGCGGCTGCTGCATCCTCGACGAAGGCGGGATAACGAACCTTCGGATAGACGCGGTAGTCGGGGATCACCACGACAAAGCCGCGCGAAGCCAGCGCCTCCGCGACAAAGAGATAGTTGCCCCGATCGCCGCTGTCCCAGGCGCCGCCATAGAGGAAAACGATCACCGGGTGGGTGGTCGCTTCATCCTTCGGCATGTAGACGTCCAGCTTGCCCCGCGGACCTTCGCGGAAAGTGATGCCTTCGGTTTCGACGAAGGTGCCGTGGGGAACTACTGCGTTGAGGACCGCGAGCGGGGAGCAGGCGGAAAGGGAAAACAGGGCAGCGAGTGCCGAGAGGATGCGCATCATCCTGATACGGCCATCACCGCCCAGTGGATGTTCACCAGGTGTAGCGGACGGTGTAGCGGATCACTGCTTCCGCCTTGGGCGCGAGCTTCACCGGGAAGATGATGGTGCGCGAGTCTTCCCTGGTGAATTCCTGGCTCTTCCTGATCACGCTCCAGTTGCTCCAGCGGTAGAGGTTCTCCTTCACCAGCACCGTGCTGGCCTCGTCCGGCTTCTGGTTGCGCACCTTGACCTCGATGTCTTCCTCGATCCACCTGGCGCTGGTGTCGATGCGGAAATCCACCTGGCGGCGCTCACCCACCACGTCGAAGGCGGAGCCCAGCTTGATCTGCACCGTCTCGTCGCGTGCGGTATGGTCGATCAGGTCCTCGCCGATGAATTCCAGGCTCTTGTCCGACGGGTCGAGCTTCGAGACGCGGATCTTGCCGGCGGGCAGCGGCACGCCGAGCTGGTTGTCCTTGGCATTCTTGAAGCGCAGGTACACATCCACCTTCCTGTTCGATTGCACCCCGTAGTTGCGATCGGTCATGGGCGAGCCGTAGTTGAAGTAGTTGCCTGCCTGGCCCACGTAGAGCAGCGTCTTCTCGCAATTCACGCCGGTGGAGGTCGGGAAGAGTTCGATCTGCTTGGTGGAGTTGTCCGGCAGCGAGGTGGTGCGGCCGAGGGTGTAGAGGTGGTATTCGAAAAACGCCTTCTCCGCGAAGCCGGATTCCTCCTTGACCATCGCGCGCGCGGCCATGGCAGGCGCGGGCATCGACTGCGGACGTGTCTGGGCGCGCTGCACGTCGCCTGCGATGAGCTTGAGGCGTGCGTCGTTGTACGAGGCGCCGGATTGGTTCACCAGCGTGACCCACGAGCCGACATCGAGCTTGCAGCCGCCGGCGGCGTCGGAATAGGTGATGTTGTAGTCCGCCCACCACGTCATGCCCCCCGTCTGGTAGGCAAAACGCGCATTGTGGTTGCCGGCGGTCGCCGTTTCCACGTCCCATACCAGCGTGGGCTTGCTGATGAGCCCGCCGGGCAGGCTTGGCAGCTTGATGCCGTTGTGGTTTTCAACGATGCGGATGCTGCCGTCGGGCTGCTTGAGGATGAGGCCGCCCTGCGTGCCCACGAGCGTGCCGCCGATCGATTCCACGCCGGTGCCACGCGCAGCGTCGACCGTGATCTCGCGATCGAGGAAGCGCGACAGCAGCTTGTTGGTGCTGGTGAGGTCGAACTCGAAGCTCTGTTCCACGACGCGCGTGGACTTCGGGTCCGTGAGCGACATGAAGGCGACGGTGGTGGGGTCGATGAGCGCGGGCACGTCGGAGACGCGCAGCAGGTTGCGGCCACCCTTGAGCGCAAACGAACGCTCCTCGCGGATCAGCGCATAGCCCGGAATGGCCATGCCTTCACCACCATTGCGAAAGGTCTGGGGGCTGAGCGTGCCGGGACGGGCGCTCGAGTAGACGGTGATGGCGGTTTCCGCGAAGGCGCTGGCGGGGAGGGCCAGGGCGAGGGCGGCGGCGATTGGGCGAAGGGTCTTCATTTGGGTGGCTCCAGGTAGGGACAGGAGTGTAAACGGAGGCATCTGGCGAACGGGTTATAGGGACCGGATATAATTTGCTGCGGACCTTGCGCCGCTCATCCAGCGGCTGCCAAATGAAATTCACCGGTACTGACAAGTACGTCGCCGACGACGACCTCAAGCTCGCGGTGAACGCCGCGGTCACCCTGCAACGCCCCCTCCTGATCAAGGGAGAGCCCGGAACCGGCAAGACCATGCTGGCCGAGGAGGTGGCCGCCGCCCTGGGAATGCCGCTGCACCAGTGGCACATCAAGTCGACCACCAAGGCGCAGCAGGGCCTCTACGAATACGACGCGGTGTCGCGCCTGCGCGACTCCCAGTTGGGCGACCAGCGCGTGGGCGACATCGCCAACTACATCATCAAAGGCGTGCTCTGGAAGGCGTTCGAGAGCGAGCAGCAGTCGGTGGTGCTGGTGGATGAGATCGACAAGGCGGACATCGAGTTCCCCAATGACCTGCTGCGCGAGCTCGACCGCATGGAGTTCTTCGTCTACGAGACGCAGCAGACCATCAAGGCGCGCCAGCGCCCGGTGATCATCATCACCTCCAACAACGAGAAGGAATTGCCGGACGCCTTCCTGCGCCGCTGCTTTTTCCACTACATCCGCTTTCCGGATGCGCAGACGATGCAGGCGATCGTCGACGTGCATTTCCCCGGCATCAAGAAGCGCCTGCTGCAGTCGGCGATGGAGGTGTTCTTCGAGATCCGCGAGATGCCGGGCCTGAAGAAGAAGCCCTCGACTTCCGAGCTGCTGGACTGGCTCAAGCTGCTGCTCGCCGAAGACATTCCCGCCGAAGCGCTGCGACAGCCCGGCCACGCCGCTTCCATCCCGCCGATGTACGGCGCGCTGCTCAAGAACGAGCAGGACGTGCACCTGTTCGAGCAGTTGCTGTTCCTGCAGAAACGCGGCCGCTAGATGACCGCCAGGCGCAAGGCTGCCAGCAAGCGGCCCAAGACGGTCCGCCGCCCGGTTTCTCGGGGACCCGCGACGCGCAAGGCCCCCGCGCGCGCGCCCACCCGCAAGGTTGCCGCTCCCAAGGCGCTGCGGCTGGCCGGTGTCGGTACGGAAGCGGTGTTGAAAGCCACGGGCCGCGCCTGGGAAGAGTGGTTGCTCGTGCTCGACAAGGCGGGCGCGAAGAAGATGGATCACAAGGACATCGCGATGATGTTGTCGCGCAAGTTCCTGGTGCCGAGCTGGTGGAGCCAGATGGTGAGCGTGGGATACGAGCAAGCTCGCGGGCTGCGCAAGCTCCACGAGAAAGTTGATGGTTTCTCGGCTACCGCCACGCGCACCGTCGGCATCCCGTTGGACAAGCTCTACGCCGCGTGGAGCGAACCGCGCCAGCGCTCGCGCTGGCTGCCGGGCGCCCCGGTGGAAATCCGCCGCTCCACCGACGGCAAGTCGATGCGCATGACGTGGACGCGCAACAACTCGAGCGTGGTCGTGGCGTTCACCGCCAAGGGCACGGGCAAGAGTTCGGTCTCGATAGAACACGGCAAACTCGCCAACGCGCGCGCGGCGACCACGCAGAAGGCCTACTGGGGTTCGGCGCTCGACCGCCTCAAGGCGCTGCTCGAAGGCTCGCGCTAGGCAGCGCCGTGCTGTTCGACTTCTTCCATACGGTTCGCAAGGCGGGTGTTCCCTGCAGCGTGAAGGAGTTCCTCACGTTGCTCGAGGCACTCGACAAGGGCGTGGTCTACGGCAGCGTCGATGATTTCTACACGCTCTCGCGCCTGATCCTGGTGAAGGACGAGGCGTATTTCGACCGCTTCGACCTGGCGTTCGCTTCCTACTTCAAGGGTGTGGAGGCAATTCCCGACGACCTCATTCGCGAGCTTCCGGCGGAGTGGTTGCGGCGCCTCGCCGAGAAGAACCTTACCGACGAGGAGAAGGCGCAGATCAAGGCGCTCGGCGGCTGGGAGAAGATCATGGAAACCCTTAAAGCCAGGCTCGAAGAGCAGAAGGCCCGCCACCAGGGCGGCTCCAAGTGGATTGGCACCGCGGGGACTTCACCCTTCGGTGCCTACGGCTACAACCCGGAAGGCGTGCGCATCGGCCAGGATGGCGGGCGCAATCGCAGCGCGGTGAAGGTGTGGGACAAGCGCGACTTCCGGGACTACGACACCAATCGCGAACTGGGCGTGCGCAACATCAAGATGGCGCTGCGACGGCTGCGCCGATTCGCCCGCGACGGCGCGCCGGAGGTGCTCGACCTCGACGGCACCATCCGATCAACGGCGCGTAATGCAGGCTGGCTCGACCTCAAGATGGTTCCGGTGCCGCACAACGCGGTGAAGGTGCTGCTGTTCCTCGATGTCGGGGGCTCAATGGACGACCACATCCGCGGGGTGGAGGAGCTTTTCTCGGCCGCGCGCAGCGAGTTCAAGAACCTCGAGCACTTCTACTTCCACAACTGCGTCTACGAAACCGTCTGGAAGGACAACCGCCGGCGCAGCGACCGCATCAATACCGTCGAGGTGATGCGCAAGTACGGGCACGACTACAAGCTTATTTTTGTTGGCGACGCGTCGATGAGCCCCTACGAGCTGGAGCACGACGGCGGCAGCGTGGAGCACTGGAATGACGAAGCGGGGCGTGTGTGGCTCAATCGCCTGCTGCGCACGTGGCCACATGCTGCGTGGCTCAATCCCATCCCCGAGGATCAGTGGGGGTGGACCACTTCGATCCAGAATGTCGCCAGGATCATGGATGGGCGGATGTATCCGGTGACCGTTTCCGGGCTGGAGCGCGCGATGAAGGGGTTGGGCACCAGGAATTAGTTGCGTGGAACTTGTGGCGCTGATTTTTCAACACAGAGGACACAGAGGAAACGGCGAGGACACAGAGTAAAACGAACAGTTGATCGTGCGAGATGCCGGCAATGTGCACGTTCGAACATTTTCTTTACTCCGTGTCCTCGCCGTTTCCTCTGTGTCCTCTGTGTTGAAAAATCAGCGCATCAACCTTCGCGGCGCCGGTTCAAGCCTGAACAAACCGTCGGACGCCATCCTTCACTTCCCGCCGGATTGACCCCTTCGCCTCAAGGTAGTGAAGGTGCGCGATCGCCTCGCCCATGGCGAACATCATCTGGTGATCGTCGAGCTTGCGCTTGAAAAGCAGCGGTAGCGCCTCGAAAGCAGTAATCGGCGAAGCCGCCCCTTCCAGCAGCCGCGCAAGGCGCTCTTCATGATGCTTGTGCATCTGCACGATGCGCGGATGCAGGCCAACAAAAACCCGCTCATGTGAAGGCAAAACCAGCGCATCGTCGGGCAGGTGCGAGAAGCGCGAGAGCGAATCGAGGTAGGCGAGCAGCGGATTGGCTTCCGGCTGGTTGCCCCACACACCCACGTTCGGCGTGATGCGCGGCAGCACCTGGTCACCCGAGATCAACACGTTCTTCGAGGAGCACCACAGCGCCGCATGTTCCGGCGCGTGCCCGAAGACCGTGATCACTTCCCACTCGTGCCCGTCGATGGTGAGCTTGTCGCCATGCATCATGCGGCGATAGCGCTTCGGCAGGTTCGGCACGCCGCGCGCGTACCCACCTCCCTTGCGCGTGGCTTCCGGCACGCTCGCGGGATCGACGCCGTTGGCGATGTAGAGCTCGATGGTGTTGTCGCGGTCGAAGCCGCCAAAGTCCGAGTGCGCAGCGTGAGCGGACAAATACTCGGAAGTTGTCATCCAGAAAGGCGCCCCGGTGCGCTCCACCAGCCAACCCGCCGAACCCACGTGGTCCGGGTGGTAGTGCGTGACGATGATGTTCCTGATCGGCTTGCCCGACATCAGACCGGCGAAATGTTTCTCCCACAGGTCCCATGTCGCCTGCACGCCGAAGCCGGTGTCGACCAGCGTGAAGCCGTCGCCATCCTGCAGGATCCAGAGGTTGATGTGGTCAAGCGCGTAGGGCAGCGGCATCCGGATCCACCAGATGCCCGGCGCGACCGAGATGGCCTCACCAGGCTGTGGAACGCGATCCGCGTGCGGGTGGTTTACTTCGTCGTGAAGACCCACGTTCCGTTCCAGGTCGGACCCGGCGTGTTCTCGCGGAAGTGGGCCACGCGCTTGAGGTACATCTTGTAGAGCTTGCTTTCCGGCGCCGCGTAGGAGAGCTGCTTGAAGAGGGCTTCGGCATCGTCCCAGCGCTGCTTGCGGTAGAACTCGATGCCCTTGTGGAAGCGGTCGAGTTCGGTGAGCGTCGATTCGCCCACTTCGCCTACCTTGCCGACGGGTTCGTAGATGCCGACGCCTTCAGTGCGGCCCTTCACCACGACCCTGTCGACTTCCTTGTAGACGAAGGCGGGGGCCGCCTGGACCATGTATTCGGACACCAGGATGCCGACGCCGTATTCCTTGGTGAGACTCTCGAGTCGGGAGGAAAGGTTCACTGCATCCCCCAGCACCGTGTACGCGCGGCGGAACTTCGATCCCATGTCGCCCACGTTCATCGAGCCGCAATTGAGGCCCACGCCGATCTTGAGCGCCGGCCAACCCTTCTTGGCGAAGTCGTTGTCGAGCGCGCGGATGCGCTTCTGCATCTGCAGGGCGGCTTCCACGCCGTGCGCGGCATGTTCGCTGTCCTGCAGCGGCGCGCCCCAGAAGGACATGATCGCGTCGCCGATGTACTTGTCGATGGTGCCGCGCGAGGACTGGATCACCTCGGTCATCTCGGTGAGGTAGGCATTCATCATCTCGGTGAGGCTCTCCGGCGAGAGTCCCTCCGAGATCGAGGTGAAGTCGCGCACATCGGAGAAAAGCACCGTCATCTCGCGGCTTTCGCCGCGCATCGAATACTCCTCGGGGTTCTTCGACATCTCGGCCACGAGCTCCTTCGGCACGTAGGTGCCGAAGAGGCCGCTGATGAGGCGCCGGGAGCGCGTCTCCATGAAGAAGCCCCACGCCATGTTGAGCAGGTACAGCAGCACCAGCATGGCCACGGGAGCCGCAATGTTGAGCACGTACGACTGCACCTTCCACGCATAGAGGTTGATGCAGATGAGGACCAGCAGCGTGATCGCGATCGATGCGGTCGAAACCAGGGCGGAAAGGCGCGGCAGCAGGATGGCGAACGGCACCCCCAGCAGCAGGACGGCCAGCACCGAGATCGCCAGCACCAGGTCGGGCTTGTGCATGATCGTCTGGTCGAGGAAGCCGCTGATCAGGTTCGCGTGCACCTCCACGCCGGGGAAGTCCTCGCGTACCGGCGTGGCGCGCAAGTCCAGCAGGCCCTGTGCCGAGGTACCCACAATGATGATCTTGTCGCGCAACTCATCGGGCGCCAGCTCGCCGCGGATCACGTCGGTGGCGGAAACGTAGCGATACACGCCCGAGGCGCCGCGATAGGGCACCAGCGCGCTCATGCGCTCGTCCATGGGGATGCGGAGATTGCCGATGTCCACCCAGGGGATGGTGGCGAGGTTCTTCACTGCCGGCGGGCGTACCTGGATCTTCGCGGGCACGTTGCCGAGGTAGGTGCGCACCATCGCGAAGGACAGCGCCTCGTAGTAGCCGTCGCCGTATTTCATGAAAATCGGCACGCGGCGCGTGACGCCGTCGAAGTCGAGTGACGGGTAGAGGTGGCCCGCGGCGGTGGCCGCCTTCTGCAGCATCTCGATGTTGCCGCTATAACCCGTCGCCAGGTTGTGCATGAACTCCCAGCCCGAGGACGAGAGCGACTTCTCCTGGAAGGTGGCGGGCGGCAACACGCCCGCCTTGTCCGTCTTGCCACCCAGGAAGAACCCGAGAACCACCGGGTGCTTGGCGATCTCGTCGGCGAACAGGCGGTCGTAGTCCAGCGTGGTGCGCGCGCCGGCCAGGAAAGCCTGGAAGTCGGGCTGGTCCTTGAGCGGTCCCTTGCCCAGCACTTCGAGGCTGGCCAGGCCGGAACTGGTGTCCGGTTCGGCGAAGGCCACGTCGAATCCGACGACGCGAACCTTGTAGCGGCCGAAAAGCTGCTGGACCATGGTCGCCACCTTGTTGCGGCTCCAGGGCCAGCGGCCTTCCGCTGACAGGCTCTTTTCATCGATGTCGAGGATGACGACGCGTGTGTCGAGCGTCTTCGGCATGAACAGGCGCAGGCGCGTGTCGTAGGCCCAGAGCTCGAGCTGCTGGATGAAGCGGAACTGGAACCACTCCGCTTCATTGAACAGGAACGCGGTCACGATCGCGAGGCTTGCCGCGATACGGATCCAAGTGTTGATGCTGAGGTGCCAGCGGAAGCTGGGTTTCACGGCTTTTGTCTTTTTGGCTTGGGGCTGGGGCGCCGGTGTCACGAATGATACCGGGGGCGGACCCTGCCGCCTAGAAGAGGCGGCGCAGGCGCTCGGCCAGACCCATGGGGGACGGGGGCCCGGTAGGGGCGGCAAGCCAGCGCGGTTCGATCTCGGGCATCGGCTCGCCGCTGGAATCCAGCCAGGACAGCAGGCCGGAAAGCTTGCGGGCATCCCGGGCGGTTTCCAGCCAGAGCACGAAGTCCTCGCCCGGGTGGGGCCAGGTGAGGCGGGTGTAGCCGTTCTCTTGGGCCATGACCAGGGCGTGGCGATGGCCTCGCAGCCGTTGCAGGTCGACGCGCCGGCGCATCATCCGCGGCGGGTCGGCGGGGATGAAGGTGGCCAGTTGCTGCTGGAACTCGGGGTAGAGCGAATCCACCATCGCCTGGGCACGGGCGCGGCGATCGGCACCCGAGCCGCCAAAGGAAATCTCGCCCACGTGCCGCACGAAGACGTCGCCGGCAAGCACGTTGCGGAATCCCGCGCGGGCGGCGCGCATGCAGAAGTCCACTTCCTCGCCGTAACCCGCGCCATAGCGCTCGAGATCGAAGGGGCCGACACGATCCAGGCACTTGCGCGAGATCGCCATGCAAAAGCCGACCCCCGTGGGTACATCGACGGTGCGCCCGGCGTTGGCGGCGGCGCAGGCTGCATCCAGCGTGGCCGCGGTTTCGCCCAGCGGGATCGCGTTGGCGGCCAGCATTTTCGGGTAGCTGCAGATGGTGGCGTTGTTGGAGAAGGGGGTGAGGGTGCCGATGGTGGCATCGCGCCCGAAATGCGCCCCGATTCGGTCGACCCAGCCCGGGCCCACCTCGGTGTCGCTGTTGAGCAGGATCACATCCCGGGTGGGGTGCAACGCCATGCCCGCGTTCACGCCGGCCACGAAGCCGAGGTTCACGGGATGGGTGATGAGGGTGATTTTCCCCTCAGTGGCCAGATGCTCCAGCCAGGCGGAAATGGCGGGTTCGGGGCTCGCGTCGTTGATCACCACGACCTCGATCGGCCGCCGATTCGCGCTCGCGAAGACGCTCTGCAGGCAGGCTCGGGTCTCGGCCTCGCCGCGGTACACCGGTACGACGATGTCGAGGGTCTCGGGCACGGGCAGGAATTATTGCATTGTCCGGTAAAATCACGGGCAAATGACGCAAGCAACCATGAGCGGGCGGCCGGCACAGCTGCACGTGATCCACGACCTGGGCGGCGGCAGCGCCAAGTGGCTGCGCGACTTCGGCCGTGCGGACACGCAGCGCGCCAACCTGGTCCTGCGCTCCTTCACCACCGATACCAACGCCGGCCGCGGCCTGGCGCTCTACGCCAACGCGTGGGACGAGCAGCCGATCAAGGCCTGGACCTTCAGCCAGCCCATCATCGCGACGGTCGTGAGCCACCCGGAATACCGCGCGGCGCTGGACGAGATCGTGCGCGGGCATCGCGTCGAGGTGATGCTTGTTTCGTCGTTCATCGGGCACTCGCTCGAGCTGCTGGAAACGGGCCTGGCGACGCTGGTGGTCAACCACGACTACTATCCGTGGTGCCCGGCGATCAACATCCATTTCGACGGCATCTGCCGCACCTGCGACGACAAACGCATCGCGGAATGCCATGCCGGCAACCCGCGCTTCAACCCTTTCGTGGATTTCCCACCGCGGGAACGCAGTGCGGTGCGCGCGCGTTTCATGGTGCTGGTGGCAAAACCCAACGTCACGATGGTGGTGCCGAGCCGCTCGGTGCAGGAGAACCTCACCATCCTCGACGCGCGCTTCGAGAGGGTTCGCTTCGTGCTGATCCCACACGGCTATGGCGATCCCCTGCTGCGCAAGCCCGCGCCGGAGCCGGCCGCTGAAGATCGCCTGCGAGTGATGGTCTTTGGCCAGCTTTCGGAGGCCAAGGGGCTGGAGCTGCTGCAAGGCGCGCTTGCGGACCTCACGCGATTCGCGGAAGTGTTCCTGGTGGGCGCACGCGAAGTGGGCGAAATGTTCCGCTACAAGGAGCACGTGCACCTGGTGAGCCACTACGAATTCGACGAGCTGCCGGGCCACGTCGCCAACATCAATCCGCATGTCGGCGTGTTGATGAGCATCGTGCCGGAGACCTTCAGCTACGCGCTTTCGGAGCTGTGGATGCTGGGCGTGCCGGTGGCGGCTACTCGTGTCGGGGCGCTGGCCGAGCGTATTCGCGATGGCGAAAACGGCTACCTCTTCAAACCCGATGCGCGTTCGATGGCGAAGGCGATCGAAGGCATCGACCTGGATCGCAAGACACTCGCGAAAGTGCGTGCTGCCATTGATGGCTGGAAACCCTTGAGCGACGTGGAGATGGTGCAGCAATATCACCGTGCCGCACCGCTGGCGGGTTCGCGCGCCATCCTTCCGCCTGTTGTGGAGACCCGCATGGCCGATGCCAATGCCACGCCGGAAGAAGGCCTGGCCGCGCAGGCGGTGACGCTCTCGGGGATGTGGAAGCAGGTGAAGAGCACGCACCTGCAGATGTCGCTCATCAACGAGGCGCGCATGCGTACCGAGGAAGCTTCTCGCCGCGCCGCCGAGCATTTCACCCACGAGCGCAAGGCGCTCGACGAGGGACTCAACCGGTTGGCGGGGCAGGTGAACGAGTTGCAGGCCGCGCTGAACACGACGGTGATCGAGAAGGACCTCCGTATCCATGAGCTCACGGACGCGCTCGAACACTCCACACGCCATGCCGAGGTGCAGCGCCAGCGTATCGACGACCTTTACGCGTCCGCCAGCTGGCGGCTCGCAAGGCCGGTCCGCGCATTCGGCTACCTGGGCCGCAAGCTCTCCACGGGATCGCAGGTCACGGCCTGGCTGCTGGCCAAGCCGGGCGCGATGAACGAGCGCCTGGCCAAGGTGCGCGAGGCGAACGCCAAGGGCGGCTGGAATGAGGTGAAGAAGGTGCTGGTGGGCCTGAAGAATGAGGAGCCGGCGCGCCACGACCTGTGGACGGACTATCGCGAGAGCTTCGTGCGCGAGGTGCGACCGAAGGTCATCGAGGCGATTGCGAAGATGCCGGTGCGCCCGCTGGTCTCCGTGCTGGTGCCCACGTACAACACGCGCGAGGACTCGCTGGTCGAGATGATCGAGTCGGTGCGTTCACAGCTCTACAGCGACTGGGAACTCTGCATCGCGGATGACGCTTCATCGCTACCGCATGTGCGCACGGTACTCGAGCGCTACGCCAAGCTCGATGGCCGCATCAACGTGAGTTTTGCCGCCGAAAACGGCGGCGTGGCTCGCGCCTCGAATCGCGCACTCGCCATGGCGACGGGCGACTGGGTCGTGCTGCTCGACCACGACGACACGCTGGAGGAACAGGCGCTCTTCCGTGTAGCGCAGGCAGGCATGGAAGACAATGCCGACTTGATCTATTCCGACGAGGTGCTGACCACTCCGGACGGCGCCACCGCCCGTCGCTACGCCTATCGGCCGGCGTTTTCCCTGGAGCACCTTCGCTCGCACCCGTACATCGTGCACCTGGTGGCGTTCCGCTCGTCACTCATTCGCGCGGTCGGTGGTTTCAACGAGGACCTCAAGATCTCGCAGGACTACGACCTTATCCTGCGTGCCGCGGAAAAGGCGAAGACCATCGTCCACATCCCCGAGATCCTCTATCGCTGGCGCATCCAGGGAACATCCTCCGGATCGAGCAAGCGGGAGGATGTGATGGCGGCATCCCGCGGCGTGCTGCAGCGCCACCTGGGGCGCGAGCAAGTTGAGGGTGAAGTGACCGATGGCGAGACCTTCAACCTGTTCGAGACGCGTTACCCATTGCGTGCCGGCCTCAAGGTCGCGATCATCATCCCGACCAGGAACCATGGCGAGCTGCTCAAGCAATGCATCGACAGCCTGCGCGCCACCATCGGGCCGTCGGTCGCGTACGACATCATCGTGGTCGACCACGACTCG
>JBDSMR010000045.1:0-20676 GCA_039915735.1 Usitatibacter sp.
CAACGGCGCTGCCTGCGCCGGTACGCCGATCACGACGTGGAACTGCGCGGTCACCGCCACGCCGGCCGCCTCGACCACGATCCTGCCGAAGTACCTGCCGGGTTCCTGCCGCTAATAGCGGAACCAGAGCAGTGGAAAACGGGCCGCTCAGCGCGGCCCGTTTTTTTTGGGGGGCGCTTGACCAATTCCGTCACATTCTGCGGAAAAGTCGCCATTGACCTGCTGGGCCGGAAGTGGGGGCTGGCCAACTCGCGCAGGCGCTGGCAAACTGCGCCATCCACTCAGCCGCACCGTTAAATAGTTGAAGCAAAAAGCAAAGATCGGGATGGGGATGTACGCTGGCCGCGCCGGCATTGCTACGTGTGCAACCGCTACGTTTGGCATACCAGTTGCATAGGCTTCCGCGCACCCGCCAGTTGCGTGTGCGAAACCATCCTCCCAATTCTCAAGGAGTTTCAGGAAATGAAGAACGTCCAGAAGGGTTTCACGCTCATCGAACTGATGATCGTGGTTGCCATCATCGGCATCCTGGCGGCCATTGCCATTCCGGCTTACCAGGACTACACGGTTCGCTCGAAAGTGACCGAACTGATCAACGGTGCCGGCGTCTGCAAGACGACCGTTGCCGAGTACTACCAGACCAAGGGCGTGATGCCCGCCAACGAGACCCAGGCCGGTTGCACGGACACGGGCACCGCCAACGGCGACGCGCCGAAAGTGGCCGCCACGGGCGAAGTGACAGTGCTGGCCACGTCCGGCCTGAAGACGCAGCTCGGCGCGGGCAAGGAAACGTTTGCGTACATGCCGTCCTGCAACGGCGCTGCCTGCGCTGGCACGCCGATCACGACGTGGAACTGCGCGGTCACCGCCACGCCGGCCGCCTCGACCACGATCCTGCCGAAATACCTGCCGGGTTCCTGCCGCTGATCGCTTCACCGCAACACCGGAACGGGCCGCTACGCGCGGCCCGTTTTCTTGATTCCCGATGAATACCAAGCTCACCCGCTACCGCGCCGCCGCTCTCCATGTCTGTATCAGCGCGTCGATCGCAGTCGTTGTGTTCCTCGCGATCTACTTCTTCTGGTATCCCGGCGCCCTGTTTGATTCCGCCGGCGGCCGCGACCTCTTCCTGCTGGCGCTCGCGATCGACGTGACGATCGGCCCGCTCGTGACCCTGATCATCTTCGTGCCGGGCAAGAAGGGGCTGGTGTTCGACCTCTGGGTGATCGGCATCGTGCAGGCAAGCTTCCTCATCTACGGCGTGTGGGCGATTGCCGAGGCACGTCCCGTCTACATCGCGTTCGTGAAGGATCGCTTCGAACTCGCGCGCGCCAACCAGATCCCCGATTCGGTGCTGAAGGCTGCGCACATGAACCGCTACCTCGACCTGCCGTGGGCTGGTCCGAAGGTCGTGGGTGTGCAATTCCCCACCGACCCTGACGCGAAATTCGACTTGATGATCTCCGGCATGGGCGGGGTCGACATCCAGGCCTATCCGCAATACCACATTCCCTACGACCAGGTGAGCAAGCAGGTCGTCGAGCATTCCCTTCCGGTGGCGAATCTCGCCAGGTTCAACAAGGGCATCTCGGTGGCCGATGTTGCCGCGAGCGTGGGCAGGGCGGAAGCCGAGGTAAGGTTCCTCCCGGTGCGTGCGGGCAAGGTGGACCTCGCCATGCTCGTCGATGCAAGGACGGGTGCCATCCTCAAGCTGGCCCCGTTGAAACCCTGGGAGTACGAATGAAAGTCCGCACCCGAATCGAACTGCTGTTCTGCGTCTTCTTCATCTCCGGATTCAGCGGGCTCATTTATGAATCGGTGTGGTCGCACTATGTGAAGCTGTTCCTCGGCCACGCGGCGTACGCCCAGACGCTGGTGCTGGTGGTATTCATCGGTGGTCTTGCGCTCGGTGCGTGGCTGGTTTCGGCGCGCGCGGAGCGCATGCGCAACCCGCTGAGGCTCTATGCGATCGTGGAAGCGCTGACCGGCATCCTGGGCCTGCTGTTCCACACGATCTTCAATACCGCGATCGACTGGGGCTACGCCACGCTGCTGCCGGCGGCCTGTGACCAGGCGAGCTCGTTCTGTCCCGCGCAGTGGGGCCTGGCCGCTGCCTTGCTGGCGCCGCAGTCGATCATGCTTGGCGCGACATTCCCGCTGGTGAGCTCGGCCGTCCTGCGTCTTTCCAACGAAAGCCCGGGCCACGACATCGCCACCCTTTACTTCCTCAACAGCCTCGGCGCGGTGCTTGGCGTGATGGCCTCGGCATTCGTGCTGATCCCCGCCATCGGCCTGCCGGGGACGCTGCACACCGCGGGCCTGGCGAACATCGGCCTGGCAGTTGTGGCCTATCTCCTGTCGAAGACGCCGCCGCCGGCCATGGCGATCCCCCAGGTGCACCAGCCGGTGGCTACCGAAGAGCGCGATTCACGCCGACTCGTGCGCATCCTGCTGGCCACCGCCTTCCTCACCGGCTTGTCGTCGTTCATCTACGAAATCGTGTGGATCCGCATGCTGAGCCTCGTGCTCGGTGCTTCCACGCATTCATTCGAGCTCATGCTCGCCACTTTCATCCTCGGCCTCGCGCTTGGCGGCCTGTGGGTGCGGCACAAGGTGGACAGCGTCGGCGATACGGTCCGCTTCCTTGCGATCGTGCAGCTGTTCATGGGTGTGTCCGCGGCGGCGACGATTCCGCTCTACAACGGCGCGTTCGACTTCATGGCATGGATGCTGTCCTCCGTATCGCGCAGCGACGGCGGCTTCGTCCTCTTCAACCTCACGTCGACGGCGATCGCGCTGGTGGTGATGCTGCCGGCCACGTTCTGCGCGGGGATGACACTGCCGCTGATCACCTACCGCCTGCTGCGCTCGCGTTCCGGCGAACGCGCGTTGGGCCTCGTGTATGCGGTCAACACCGTCGGCGCCATCGCCGGCGTGATCCTCACGGTGCACCTGCTGATGGGGTGGCTGGGCCTGCATGGCGCACTCGTCGTGGGCGCGGCGGTGGACGTGCTGCTCGGTGCCGCGCTGCTCATCTGGATCAAGCCGCGCAGTGGACGCCGCGGCGGCAATCTCTGGCCCGCCTTCGTCGGCGTGGCCGCCCTGGTGATCGTCGCATCTTCGTTCGGCATCGACGACCGGCGTTCCGCCTCGGGCGTCTTTCGCACCGGTGTCGCGCGCCTTTCCGGCAACACCGCGGTGATCTACCACCGCGACGGCAAGACGGCGACGGTGGACGTGGTGGACAGCGAAGCTTTCCGGCTTATTCGCACCAACGGCAAGAGCGACGCCAGCATCATGATGACCACCACCGGCACGCCGTCGCGTGACGAGTTCACCATGGCGCTGCTGGGCGCGCTGCCGCTCGGCCACAAGCCCGACGCGAAGACCGCGGCCATCATCGGATTCGGGTCCGGGATGTCGACTTCGGTAATGCTCACTTCGCCCACGCTCGAGCGAGTCGATACCATCGAGATCGAGCCGGCGATGGTGGAGGGCGCCAAGCTCTTCCGGCCGGTCGTGAACGCGGCATTCGATGACCCGCGCAGCCACATCGTGATTGACGATGCGAAGTCCTACTTCGCGCGTGGCAAGGGCCGCTACGACATCATCGTCTCGGAGCCTTCGAATCCGTGGGTGAGCGGTGTCTCGTCGCTCTTCACCGAAGAGTTCTACGCCCGGCTCTCGACCTACATGAACGAAGGCGGCATCCTGTCGCAATGGCTGCACACCTACGAGATGGATTCGCAGACGCTCGCCTCCATCCTGGTCGCGGTCTCGAAGACCTTCCCGGACTTCGTGATCTATTCGTCGATCGACTCGGACATCATCCTGATCGCGCGCAAGGGCGGGCCGCCCGGCAAGATCGATCCGGCGGTGATGGGATACCCGAAGCTCAAGCCGCTGCTCGACAAGCTCAGGATCGCGGACGCGGAAGTCCTGCAGCGCCGCACCGTGACGCACTGGAGCGCCATCGCACCGTACATCCTCGCTTTCGGCGCGAAGCCGAACTCCGACTTCTTCCCGGTCGTCGACCAGCGCGCGTCCAAGACGCGTTTCACGCAGGCGCGCGCAGATGACTTCACGGCGTTGCAGGCCTCGCCGGTGCCGATGCTGGAGATGTTCGATCGCACCGTCGGCCCGCCGGCGAAGCGCAGCAGCGTGATGGCGGTCACTTTTGTCGACAACGCTACCAACGAAGCGTGGATGATTCGCGACACCGTCATGGGGACGGGAGAAATTGAACCCATCACTTTCATCTCGGTGTTCGAGATGAATGCGTCGCTGCTGCATCGCTGGGCCGTGGATTGCCCGGCCGACCTGCCCTTCGCGAAGATGCTTGCGGTAACCGCGGTGCTGGCCGATCGCATCAACACGCGCCTGCCGGCCGAGGAGTCGACGCGCTTCTGGGATTGGCTCCGCAACTCGCGCTGCGGCAAGACACTCGCGCCCGACGAGCACCAGTGGATCGATCTCTTCGCCGCCGCAGGCGCGCGCGATGCCAGGCAGATGGCGCAACGTGGTGCGGCGCTGCTGGAGCTGAAGAAAGGCGAGCGCAGCGAACCGAGCGAATACGCGTTCCTCGCCGCGGTGACGGGCGAGGTCTGCACCGGGGATACGGCGCGTGCCAATGCAACACTCGACAACGCCTACTCCTGGCTGCGCAAAGGCACAAGGGAAGTGGAGACGCGCATGTTGCGCGCGCAGGCCCTGGCCGGCGCCAAATGCGTTGCACCGGCCGCATAGCGGGGCGCTACCAGCTTCGCCAGGGATTCGACTTGATCGGCAGGTCGTTCGAGAGGTAGGTAAGGAAGTACTCGAGGTGATTGAGCTCTTCGGAGCCGGCGGGGAATGGCGCCGCTCCCATCACCTCGAGGCACTCCCGCATGCGTGCCTGCAGCGTCACCGCCTTGCCGTCGCGAATCACCGGCCAGTGCGTGGCCTGGCCTACCACGGCGGATAACGGCACCTCGCCGTAATGCTTGCCGGCGCTTTGCAGGTGGCACGAAGCGCAGGCGTAATTGCGTTGACCCATGCGCGAGAAGTAGAGACGGCGTCCCTGCTCGAACCTGGCCTCGGCCGCGGCGGGAATGCGCACTGCGACCTTGCGTCCGTCCGAGAGCGATCGCAGGTACGCGACGACCCTGCCCATGGTGGCCGGGTCGATCGGATCGTAGAGTGCCTCCTTGTGCGCCTTGAGGCACTGGTTGATCGCCATCTCCAGCGTGATCACCAGCTTGAGTTTTGCGTCGTATTGCGGGTAGGTTGCCGCGACTCGCCGCCCGCCGTTTGGGAAGCAGCCGGACAACGTGCGGCCGTCCTTGAACTTCGCGGTCCACAGGACCTTGCCGGCGGCAATCACTTCGTCACCCGCGGCAGCGTTCTGCTGCACCTGGTCGCGCAGTTCGCCATCGAAGGTGGCGGCACCCAGCGCGTATTGCGCAAGTGGCACGCCCGGAAGTTGTTGCTGCAGGCGATCGACGATGTCTTCGCGAACGGCCACCGGCGACGCGGCGATCGCGAGCGAGGCGCCGAGCGCGCTGGCCGCAGCCAGCAGTTCAAGGAAGCGCATGCAGGTATTCCACCAGGGCGTTGATCTGGGCGCGGTCGAGCAGGTGATGGCGACCGAAGGGTGGCATCACGGTCTGCGGATTGGCGCGCGTGGGGTCTTCGATGATCTCGCGGATGCGCTCCTTGCCGAGCGCACGCATGCGGGCGCCTTCGAGCGCGGGGCCGAGGTCCGCGCGCGTGCGTGGCCCGGAACCTGCGGGCAGTTGGTGGCAGGCGATGCAGTTGCCTTTCTCCGCGCTGGTGAAGGTATCGGGAGGCGGCTTGGGCGACTGTGCCATGGCGCACGGAATGCCGAGGACCATCGCGAGGAGAATGACTGCGGGGAAACGCGGCATCAGCTGATCTTCAGGGCTTTCTCGGCGGCGCGCTCGATGTCGAGCTGCGCACGCAGCTCGCGCAGGCGCGACTCCGCGCTCGACGCTTCGTAGAAGTCGTCGGTCTTGATCTTCACCGCCTGCTCCAGCTGCTCCACGGCGCCGCCGAGGTTGCCGCGGCGGAAATGTGCTTCCGCCTGCGCTCGGTGCTGCGCCAGCTGCTTGCCGGTGGCCGCAAAGGCGCGCGCCTGGAGTTCGTAGAGCTTCGGGTCGTCCTGGATGTTGCGCAGGCGCTCGTCGAGGTCCGCGATCACTTCGGCCGGGTGGCCAGCCTGCAACTGCAGGTTCAGGTAGCCGTAGATGATGCCGCGAGATTGCGGGAAGGCGCGCAGCCCGGCGCGATAAACCTTGAGCGCTTCGTCCAGCCGGCCCTGATCCGTCAGCAGCTGGGCTGCCAGCAGCTCGAACTGCGGCTCCGAAGGTTTCGTATCCCGCAGGGGTTCGAGCGCCTTCCATGCAGCGTCGAATTCGCGCGTGCGCCGCAGCGCCACGGCCAGCCCATAGTTCTCCTCCTTGGGCCGCAGCACCGTGCGCTCCGCGATCTGGGCGCGGAAATACGAGATCGCCTCAATGGCCGGTCCGGTGGTGGCACGCAGCTTGGCTTTCACGAGGCGGTATTCGCCAGTGTCCGCGATCAGGCGCGAGGGCATCGACTCGACGCGATCCTGGATGTCAGCGATGCGCTCTGTGGTGAGCGGGTGCGTGCGCAGGTACGAGGGCGCGCCTTTCAGCTCGTTCAGGCGATTGGCGCGCAGCAGCCGCTCGAAGAACGTGGCCATGGCGCGCGGGCTGAAGCCGGTGCGCTCGAGGATGGTGAGGCCGACGCGGTCCGCCTCGCGCTCGTGTTCGCGCGTGTAGTCGATCATGTTCTGCATCGAGTATGCAGCGGCGCCGGCGATGGCCGCTTCCGTGACCTGGCCGCTCTGGTTCGAGTTGCCGCGCGAAGCGAGGATGGCGATGGCAAGCGCGGCGAGTGAAGTGAAGCTGGCGCCGCGCTGGCCGTGGATGGCGCGCGCCTGGTGACGTTGCGTGATGTGCGCGATCTCGTGCGCCAGTACACCCGCCAGCTCGCTCTCGTTCTGCGTGAGCGTGAACAGGCCCGTGTGCACGCCGATGTGCCCGCCAACCAGCGCGAAGGCGTTGATGGTTTCGTCCTGCACCACGAAGAAGTCGATATCGCGCCGCGGTCCATCCACGCCGCTGAGCAGGCGCGCGCCGAGCGAGTTGATGTATTCCGTGACTTCGGGATCGTCGATGTAGAGCGGGTCCACCCGCACCTCCCGCATGATGCGGTTGCCGATGGTGCGCTCCTGCGAATCCGACAGGCTCGCCGAGGACGCGTCACCCAGGTCCGGCAGCGACTGGGACGAAGCGGGCGCTACGGCGAGGAGGGCGGCGAGGAGGAGGGAGAGGGGCGCGCGACGTTTCACGGGAGAGGGCGGCCAGAGCGAACTGCTACTATGAATTATGACCGAAAAACTGACTCATTTCGACGAACGCGGCGCCGCGCGCATGGTTGACGTGGGCGGCAAGGAAGTGACCCGCAGGGTGGCCGTTGCAGGGGGTTACATCCGCATGCTGCCCGCCACGCTCGGTCTCGTGAAGAGCGGCACCGCGAAGAAGGGTGACGTCCTCGGTGTCGCGCGCATCGCGGCCATCCAGGCCGCCAAGCGTACGTCCGAGCTCATTCCGTTGTGCCATCCGGTTCCGCTGACCTCCGTTGGCGTGGAGTTCGCCCTCGACGAGGTCGCCTCGCGCGTGGAATGCCGCGCCACCGTGGAATGCGAGGCGCGTACCGGTGTCGAGATGGAAGCCCTCACGGCCGTGCAGGTTGCATTGCTCACGATCTACGACATGTGCAAGGCCGTGGATCGCGGCATGACCATGGAAGGCGTGCGCCTGCTGGAAAAGCGCGGCGGCAAGTCCGGCGACTACACCGCGCCCTGAAGTCCCGCGAGCCAGAGGGCGAGGCCGGCCAGCCCACTCGCCGCGATTACGGGAATCACACCCGCATTCCTGGCCACCAGCGCGGCAAGCGCGATGATGGCGATGGCAATGGCCCAAGGGTCGGGCCGCTCGCTGACGAGGAATACGTGCTGTGCGAAGAACAGCGCGAGGCTCACGATCACGCCCACCACGGCAGCGGTGACGGCCGTGAGCGGTGCGGCGAGCTTGGCATCGCCGCGCGTGTGCTCGATCAAAGGGGCACCCGCAAGGATGAACAGGAACGAGGGCAGGAAGGTGAAGAATGTCGCGACCAGCGCGCCGCCCACGCCCGCGCCAACGAATCCGACGAAAGCCACGATCATGATCAGCGGGCCCGGAGTCGTTTCACCCAGCGCCAGCCCGTCCATCATCTGCGCCGTCGTGAGCCATCCATGGGTTTCCACGGCGCCTTGCAACACGTAGGGCAACACCGCGTATGCGCCGCCGAACGTGAGGAGCGCGGCCTTGGTGAAGAACCATGCCATCTGCGCGTACGCGCCTTCTCGGCCGTACGCGGCGACGAGTGCCGCCAGCGCAAGCGCCCATAGCGCGATGAACACGAGCGCCGTGACGGCCATGCGGGGCACTGAGAAGAAGGCATGCGAAGGCGTCGGGGTGTCGTCGTCGATTACTGCCTTGCCCGGGGGCGTTGCGCCCTGCGCATGGCCCCGCGGCGCGAACGCCGATGGAGTGACGCGCCCGCCCACTATTCCGGCAAGCGCGGCGCACAGTATCAGCAGCGGGAAGGGCATCGCAAGCCAGGCGAGCGCAGCGAAGGCCGCGATCGCGATCGCCCACAGCATGGGATGGCGCAGCACGCGCGAACCGATTCGCCACGCGGCAGCGAGCACGATTGCGACAACCGCCGGCTTGACGCCGTAGAGTATCGCCGCGACGACCGGGACCGAACCGAAGCGCACGTAGATCCACGACAGCACGATGAGGATCGCGAGCGACGGCAAGACGAAGAGCGCCCCCGCCGCGATGCCGCCCCTTGCCCCATGCAGCAGCCAGCCAATGTAGGTGGCCAGCTGCTGCGCTTCCGGCCCGGGCAGCAGCATGCAGTAGTTGAGCGCGTGCAGGAAGCGCCGCTCGCTGATCCAGCGCCGCGATTCCACGAGTTCGCGATGCATGATCGCGATCTGGCCCGCCGGGCCGCCGAAGCTCACGAAGCCGAGCTTCAGCCAGAAGCGCAGCGCTTCGGCGAATCGCGGCGCGGCCGGCGTCATTGGGCGGGCACCCATGCGTGGCTCTCGCGGGTGCCGGTGGAAACGTCGCGGCACCAGGCGTAAAGCCCGTCGTAGAGCGACATGGCTTGCTCCAGCATGGCGTGGTCATCCGCGTGCTGCCGGGAGAGTCCCAGCGACGCGGCAAGTAGTCCTGCGCTCTGCGGCGCGAGGTCCAGGCGGTTGGTATCCGCACCGCGCACGATGGTGGCCAGCAGGTCGAGGGCCGGATCATGCAGGTCGAAATCCTCGAGCAGCGCATCGAAGCTGCAGCGCTCCCCGCGATGGGTCACCTGCACTCCCGGCACATCGTAGGGGACGGCGCCGCGAACGCCCGCCTGCTCGATCACGTGCTCCGGCGCAACGTAGTCGAAGCGCGCGCCCGGATCGATGAAGCGCCGGACCAGCCAGGGGCAGGCGATGCGATCGATCTTCGGGCGCTCGCGCGTGATCCATCGCGAGCCTCCGGGCACGTTCCATTCAGCGCGCCGCCGGATCGTTGGCAGGCACGCTTCACGCCATGCCTCGATGCCGCCCTCGAGGTATGCCGCTTCGTGCCCTGCCATCGCAAGCGTTCGCGCGGCTTCCTGGCTGACCTCATGGCCGTGCACGCAGTACGCGACCAGCGGGCGGGGCGGGAAGGCTCGCGTGAATGCGCCGGGATCCTCGCATCGCTGCGCGGCGACGATCATGCGATCATCAGCGGCGAAAGCCGGCGCGCGGCGGACGTCGAGCAGAAGTGGCGAAGCGGCGGCTCCAAGGCGGGAATACAACGTGCGGGGATCGATCGAAACGGTGTCCATGATGCCTCCGTGAAGGTTCGGAAGCAGGCTTTGGACGGACACCGTCTAGGCGGGGAACCCGCCCCCGGGAGCCTGCGTTCCCGGGCATGGCCATGCTATTCCAGCAATGTCCCGGCAGCAACCCTTGAATCGATCGCGACGGGGCCGCATGTTAAAATTCATGCTCTCGGGGGATTCAAGACAATGCAGGCTTTCGATCGCGAACTAGACGTCCGCGGGCTCAGCTGCCCGCTTCCCATCCTGCGCGCCAAGAAGACGCTGGGTGACCTTTCAGCCGGCCAGGTGCTCAAGGTGATGGCGACCGATCCCGGTTCGGTCAAGGATTTCCAGTCCTTCTGCAAGCAGACGGGCAACGAGTTGTTGTCGCACACCGAAGGCTCGGAATTCACCTTCTTCATGAAGAAGCGGTAGGGTCCGCGGGAATGATGCCGCGCTGGATGTAGGCGGCCCGCAGCTCGGCGCGGAATGACGGCGCGCGCGCCAGGAAGATCAGGCCCGTGAGGACCGCCACGCTGCCGCTGATCATGAAGGCGACCCGCACGCCCACGTGCTCCGCAAGCCAGCCTGCGGCATAGTGGCCAAATGGCGCGGCGCCGATGAAAAACGTCGTGTAGTAGCTCATCACCCGGCTGCGTTTCTCCTCGTCCACGATGGTCTGCAGGATGGTGTTCACACTGGAGCTGGAGAGGAACATGCCGAAACCGGTGAGCATCAGCAGCAGGCACGAGAGATAGATGTTGGTGGAAAGCCCGAAGCCGGCCATGCCGAGGCCGGCGATGATGGCGCAACGCGGGATCCAGTTTCCCAGCCCCCGGATGTTGGGCCGGCGCGCAAGGTTGTATGCGGCGAACACTGCACCCAGGCCCACGCAGCCGATGAAAAGGCCCACCAGTTCCGCACCGTGCCCGAATGTGTTCACTGCCATCGCGGGCATCAGCGTCGCGTACGGGCTGATCGATGCGCTCACAAGCGCCAGTGTGATCAGCATGCGGCGCACCGGCAACCAACCCATCGCGTAGCGCCAGCCTTCGGCGAGGTCCACCATCGGATGCACCCGGGGACGCTCCACGCGCGGCTGCAGTTTCACGCCCTTCAACGCCCACAACACCGCGGTGTAGCTCAGTGCGTTGAGGACGAAACACAACGTCTCGCCGGAAGCGGCGATCAACAGCCCGCCGATCGAGGGGCCGATGAGGCGCGTGCCGTTCATCAGCATCGAGTTGAGCGCGATTGCGTTCGGCAGGTCCTCGCGCTTGTCGATCAGCTGCACGAAGATCGATTGCCGCGTCGGCGTCTCGAATGCATTGCAGATGCCGCCAAATGCGGCCAGCAGCGCCAGTGACCAGGTGGTGATGTAGCCGGTCCATGCCAGGATCGCCAATGTCGCCGACTGCAGCGCCATCAGCGAGAGCACGATCATCAGCAGCCGGCGGCGGTCCATGCGATCGCCCAACACGCCGGCCAGGGGACCAATCAACAGGTGCGGGATGCTCTGCAGGAAACCCACCAGGCCGGTGAAGAACGTGGAGCCGGTGAGGCGGTAGGCGAGCCACATCAGCGCCACCGACTGGATCCAGGTGCCGATCATGGAGACCGTCTGGCCGGTGTAGTAACGCCGGAAATTGGGCGACCGCAGCGCCCGCAGCGTGTGGGGTAGCGCCAAGGCTAGAGGGTCGCTGCGAGCCGCGTGCCCTGGGAGATGGCGCGCTTGGCGTCGAGCTCCGCCGCGACGTCCGCACCGCCGATGATGTGGTGGCGGATGCCGAGCGCGGCGAGGGGCGCGGCCAGCTCGCGCAGTGGCACCTGGCCGGCGCACAACACGATGCTGTCGACCTCGAGGCGCTTCGCGCGCTCGTGTTTCTCGCCGAAGCTGATCACCAGCCCCTGTGCATCTATCGACTCGTAGTTCACACCTGGAATCATCTCGACCTTCTTCATGCGCAGCTGCGCGCGATGCACCCAGCCGGTGGTTTTGCCAAGGCCCTTGCCCACCGACGTGGCCTTGCGCTGCAACAGGTAGACCTGGCGCGCGGCGGGCGAGGGCTCGGGCTTCACCACGCCACCGCGAACACTCGCCGGATCGGCCACGCCCCATTCCTTCATCCACGCCTCGATGTCGAGCGAGGGCGAGTGGCCTTCGTGCACCAGGTATTCGGCGACGTCGAAGCCGATGCCGCCGGCGCCGATCACGGCCACGCGCTTGCCCACCGGCTTCTTGTGCATCAGGACATCGAGGTAGCTCAGCACCTGGCCCCGGGTGATGCCTTCTTCCTGCCCGGGAATCTTCGGGTCGCGCGGGCCGACGCCGGTGGCGATGACCACGTCGTCGTAGCCCTTGAGGTTCTCGGCGGTCACGCGCGTGTTGAGCGCCAGGTTGACGCCGAGCGCCTCGATGCGGCGGCCGAAGTAGCGCAGTGTTTCGTGGAACTCCTCCTTGCCGGGAATGCGCTTGGCCATGTTGAACTGGCCGCCGATCTCGTTCGCGGAATCGAACAGGCTCACGTCATGGCCGCGCTCGGCAAGTGCCGTGGAACATGCGAGGCCCGCGGGGCCGGCGCCTACCACCGCGATGCGTTTCTTCACCCGCACCGGGTGAAGTACCAGCTCCGTCTCGTGGCAGGCGCGTGGATTCACGAGGCAGCTCGCCAGCTTCTGCTCGAACACATGGTCGAGGCACGCCTGGTTGCAGGCGATGCAGGTGTTGATGTCGGCCGCGCGCCCGAGGCTCGCCTTCTTGACGAAGTCGGGATCGGCGAGCAACGGCCGCGCCATCGACACCATGTCGGCACTGCCCTCGGCGATGATCTGCTCGGCGACCTCGGGCGTATTGATGCGGTTGGTGGTGATGAGCGGGATGCCGACTTCGCGCTTGAGCTTGCGAGTGACCCAGGCGAAAGCGCCGCGCGGCACCGAAGTTACGATGGTGGGAATGCGCGCTTCATGCCAGCCGATGCCGGTGTTGATGATGGTTGCGCCGGCGGCTTCGATCGCCTTGGCCAGCATCACGACCTCGTCCCACGTCTGTCCATCAGGCACGAGATCCAGCATCGAAAGGCGATAGATGATGATGAAGTCACGGCCCACGGCCTCGCGCGTGCGCCGCACGATCTCCACGGGCAGGCGCATGCGGTTCTCGTACGTGCCACCCCAGCCGTCGGTGCGCTGGTTGGTGCGTGCCACCAGGAATTCGTTGAGGAAGTAGCCCTCGGAGCCCATCACCTCGACGCCGTCGTAGCCGGCCTCGCGGGCCAGCACCCCGGCGCGAACGAAGCAGCGGATCTGGCGCTCGATGCCGCTGGCGGTGAGCGATCGTGGGGTGAAGCGGTTGATCGGCGACTTGATGCGCGAAGGGGCGACGGAGATCGGTGTGTGCCCATATCGGCCCGCATGCAGGATCTGCATGACGATCTTGCCGTGTTCGGCATGCACGGCTTCAGTGATGATTCGATGGCTCACCGCGTGGCGCTTCGAGGCCATGCGCGACCCAAACGGCGCCAGCCAGCCTTCGATGTTGGGCGCGAACCCGCCCGTAACCATCAGGCCCACGCCGCCGCGAGCGCGCTCGGCGAAGTAGGCAGCCAGCCTGGGGAAGTCCTTGGCGTGGTCTTCCAGGCCTGTGTGCATCGAGCCCATGAGCACGCGATTGTTGAGCCGCGTGAATCCCAGGTCCAGCGGGGCGAGCAGGTGCGGGTAGGGGGTTGCGCTCAGTCGAGCTTCCCGAGCTGGGTGCGCACGTCCGCCAGTTGTGATTCCTTCTCGGCGAGGCGCTTGCGTTCACCCTCGACGACGGCGGCAGGCGCCTTGTCGACGAAGGTGGGGTTGGTGAGCTTGCCCTTGGCGTTGGCGATCTCCGCCTCCAGTCGCATGGCTTCCTTGGTGAGGCGCGCCTTCTCGGCGGCTTTGTCGATCTCGACGTGCAGCATCACCTTGCCGGCCGTCGTGATTGTGACGGGCGAATCACGCGCGGGCAGTTCTGAGCCAATGTGCAGTTCCGAGATGCGCGCGATGCCCTTGATTGCCTCCGCGTGCTGGCCCATGTAGCCCGGGCAATCCGCGAGATACAGGGGCACCTTCGCGGCCGGTGGCACGCCCAGCGTGGAGCGCAGGTTGCGCGCGGCGTTGACGATCTCCTTCACGCCGGCGATCTCGAGCTCCGCCGCTTCATCGATCTTCGAAGCCTCGGGCTGCGGGTATCTGGCCATCATCACGCTTTCGCCCGCACGTCCAGCAAGTGGCGCCACCGTCTGCCACAGCTCCTCGGTGATGAACGGGATGATCGGGTGGGCAAGGCGCAGCGTGGTTTCGAGCACGCGCAGCAGCGTGCGGCGCGTGCCGCGTTGCTGCGCTTCATTGCCGAGGGCCAGCTGCGTCTTGGCGAATTCCAGGTACCAGCCGCAGTACTCGTCCCAGACGAACTCGTAGACCGCGCGCGCGGACATGTCGAAGCGGTATTCGGCGTAGCCCTGGTTCACATCGGCTTCGGCGCGCTGCAGGCGGCTCACGATCCAGCGGTCGGCGGCGGAAAGCTCCACGGGGAGAGCCTCATCGAGGCCGGCGTCCTTGCCTTCGCAGTTCATCAGCACGAAGCGTGAGGCGTTCCAGAGCTTGTTGCAGAAGCTGCGGTAGCCCTCGCAGCGCTTCAAGTCGAAATTCAAAGTGCGGCCCAACGTCGAGAGCGAAGCGAAGGTGAAGCGCAGCGCATCGGCGCCATACGAAGGGATGCCCTCCGGGAATTCGCGCTTGATGCGCTTGGCGGCAGATTCCTTGTGCGAGGCCAACATCAGCCCTTGCGTGGATTTCTCCAGCAACGCGTCGAAGGCAATGCCGTCGATGACATCCAGCGGATCGATGGTGTTGCCCTTGGACTTGGACATCTTCTGGCCTTCGGCGTCGCGCACGATGGCGTTGATGTACACGTCCTTGAACGAGGTCTCGCCGGCGAACTGCTGGGTCGTCATGATCATGCGCGCGACCCAGAAGAAGATGATGTCGAAGCCGGTGATCATCACCGTCGAGGGCAGATAGAAACGGCGCTCGCGCTCGAAGGTGGCCTCGTCCGGCCAGCCAAGCGTGGAGAAGGGCACGAAGGCGGAGGAGAACCACGTGTCCAGCACATCGGGATCGCGCTGCTCATCCTTGATCGTCTTGCCTGCGGCCTTCGCGTGTTTGCTCGCCTCCTCGAACGTGCGGCCGACAAACGGCGTGCCGTCCTCGGCGTACCACGCGGGAATCTGGTGGCCCCACCAGAGCTGGCGCGAGATGCACCAGTCCTGGATGTTCGCGAGCCACTGGTTGTAGACCTTGGTCCACTCCTCGGGCACGAACTTCGTTTCGCCCTTGGCGACGATGTCGAGCCCGGCCTTCGCCATGCCGTCCATGCGCACGAACCATTGATCCGAGAGCATCGGCTCGACCACGGCGTCGGAGCGCTGCGAGCGTGGCTGCATCAGCTTGTGTGCCTTGATGCTATCCAGCAGGCCAGCGGCTTCGAGGTCCGCCACGATTTTCCTGCGCGCGGCGAAACGGTCCATGCCGCGATAGGCCGCGGGGCCGTTTTCGTTCACCTTCGCGTCGAGCGTGAAGATCGAAATCAGCGGCAGCCCGTGGCGCACGCCCATCTGATAGTCGTTGAAGTCGTGCGCGGGCGTGATCTTCACGGCGCCCGTGCCGAATTCGCGGTCGACGTAGGTGTCGCCGACGATCGGGATCAGTCGATCGGTGAGCGGCAGGCGGACCTTCTTGCCGATCAGCTTCGCATAGCGTTCGTCCTCGGGATGCACGGCCACAGCCGTATCACCGAGCATCGTCTCGGGGCGCGTGGTCGCGACGACCATGAAGCCGCTGCCATCCTCGAGCGGGTACTTGAGCTGCCAGAGCGAACCGTTTTCCTCGCGCGATTCCACTTCGAGGTCGGAGACCGCGGTGCCCAGCACCGGATCCCAGTTCACCAGGCGCTTGCCGCGATAGATGAGACCCGCCTCGAACATGCGCACGAACACTTCGGTCACGGCCAGCGAACGCGGCGCGTCCATCGTGAAGTACTCGCGCGACCAGTCGCACGACGAACCCAGCCGTCGCATCTGGCGCGTGATGGTTGAGCCGGATTCCTCTTTCCAGGCCCAGACGCGTTTCACGAATTCCTCGCGGCCCAGCGCGCGACGGCTTTCGCCTTGCGCTTCCAGTTGGCGCTCCACCACCATCTGCGTGGCGATGCCGGCGTGGTCGGTGCCCGGCTGCCAGAGGACGTTGTAGTTCTTCATGCGGTGGTAGCGCGTGAGGACGTCCATCAGCGTCTGCTGGTAGGCGTGGCCCATGTGCAGCGTGCCGGTGACGTTGGGCGGCGGCAGCTGGATCGAGAACGAAGGCTTCGACTCATCGAAGCCGGCCTTGAAGTAGCCACGCGATTCCCAGACGGGATACCAGCGCGACTCGATGCCGTGCGGATCGAATGCTTTTGCGAGTTCCATGAAACCTTACTTGGGCCTGTTCTCGAGGGCGCGCGTGACCGCGTCGCCGATGGCGTTGGCGAGCTCCTGGTGCAGGTCGCCCAACGCGCTGGCCACTGCCGTATGGACCTGCGGCACGAGGTGCTCCGTGAGGCGGCGCTCCAGCTCTTCTGCGAGTCGTCCTTCCACCTCCGCCATCACGCGCGTGAAGATGTCGCGCGCGAGATCCGAGGTGGGCGGAGTGACCTCCACCGCGCGCGGCGGCTCGCCGATGATGTCCGTCAACACGGGGAAGGCGCCGGTTTCGCTGCCCGCGGTGCCGTGGCGGCGCATGAGGCCATCCGCCTTGCCGATGATGTCCTTGTCGCCCGACATTTCACTCACCCTGGCCTCGCTCCGCCTCGATGGGGTTGACCTTGATGTCGTAGCCCCGTTCCCTGTAGAACCTGTAGCGCCCGCGCGCCTTCTGCTTGTCTTCCTCGTCGACGGCGACGATTTCCAGCAGCCGTTCGAACGAAGCGAAGAAGGGTGGCCACTCGTCGCCCAGGTTCAGCAATACGTCGTGGTGCGGGATTTGCCCAGCGTTTGAGGTGAGCACGATCGGCGTTTCCGCGGCAACTGCATCACTCGCGAAAACATGCGGCACGAATTTGGTGGCGGCGAAAGACCAGAGCGCGCGGTCGAAGTCATGCAGGGCCTTGGCGTCCGGCGAATACACCACGACGCGCTTGGACTGCTCATACGCCTTCGTCGCCAGGCGGCAGGCAAAGGCCTGCTTGTCGGCGGCGTAGTGGTAGAAGTCGATGCGCGTCACGCCGCCCGCGATACCAGGAAATGCGTGAGCAGGCCCACGGGGCGCCCGGTTGCGCCTTTTTCGGCGCCCGATTTCCACGCCGTGCCCGCGATGTCCAGGTGCGCCCACGGATACGCTTTGGTGAAGCGCGAGAGGAAACACGCGGCGGTGATGGCGCCACCCGCGCGACCGGCGATGTTGGGGATGTCCGCGAAGTTCGACTTGAGGCCTTCCTGGTAGTCGTCCCAGAGCGGCATGTGCCAGGCGCGGTCCCACGACTTGTCGCCGGCGGCGATGAGCTCGCCTGCGAGATCGTCGTTGTTCGAGAAGAGGCCTGTCGCGACGTGGCCCAGCGCAATCACCATCGCGCCCGTGAGGGTCGCCATGTTGACCACCGCGGCCGGTTTGTATTTCTCGACGTAGGTCAGCGCGTCACACAGCACGAGGCGGCCTTCCGCGTCCGTGTTGAGGATCTCGACCGTCTTGCCGGACATGGTGGTCACGACGTCGCCCGGCTTGATGGCGTTGCCGCCCGGCATGTTCTCGGTGGCGACCACCACGGCCACCACGTTGAGTGGCAGCTTCATCAGCGCAATTGCCTTCATGGTGCCGAAGACACTGGCGGCGCCGCACATGTCGAACCTCATTTCGTCCATCTCGCCCGCGGGCTTGATGGAGATGCCGCCGGTATCGAAGGTGATGCCTTTGCCGACGAGCACAACCGGCGCTGAATCCTTCTTGCCGCCGCGGTATTCCATCACGATGAACTTGGGCGGCTGGTGGCTGCCCTGCGCGACGGCGAGGAAACATCCCATGCCGAGTTTCTCGCAATCCTTGCGATCGAGAATCTCGACCTTGAGGCCATGGCGCTTGCCCAGCTCGACGGCTTGTTCCGCGAGGTAGGTCGGCGTGCAGTGGTTGCCGGGGAGGTTGCCCAGATCCTTGGCGAGCGCGACGCCTTCACCGATGGAGGCGGCGCGATCGGCGGCGGTCTCCGCGGCGGCGACGTCCTTCCTGTCGGCCAGCTGGATCGTGAGCTTCTTCAGGCTGCGCTTGGCTTCGGAAGCCTTGCTCTTCAGCTTGTCGAAGCGATACTCGCCTTCCATGAAGCAGAGCACGGCTTGCTCGACCGACCAGCCGAGGCTGCGCTTCTTCACTGCAACCTGAGCAAGGCAGAACGTGGCGTCGGCGGTGCCGGTACCTTTGAGAGCCTTGACTGCGGCGGTGGCGGCGGTGCGGAACGCGGGCTCGTTGAAGTCGCGCTCCTTGCCGAGGCCCACGAGCAGGATGCGCTCCGCGGGCACCTTCTTCACGCCGCGCAGCATCAGCGTCTTGCCGAGGCTGCCTTCGAGATCACCGCTCTTGAGCACTGCGGTGAGGTATTTTCCGGACGCGCCGTCGAGCTGCTGCGCCGATTCGGAGAGCTTGCGGCCCTCGAATACGCCCACCACCAGGCATCCCGTGCGCGAGCCCGCCACGCTTCCGCTCTTTACGCTAAATTCCATTTGTTTTCCTCGGGTTGGAGGAGCAGCAAAGAGTAGAATTATCGCACACCGTAGTTACCCGACCGCCTCGTGATCTTTCAGCGCTCCCTCATCCGCGAGTTCAGCCTCATTGCGATCGCCGTCGTCGGCGTGTTGCTCGCGATCATCCTCACGCGCCTGCTGATCCTGCTGCTGGGCAAGGCCGCGGGCGGAGATATTCTGCCGGAGGCGGTGCTGGGTCTCATCGCCTTCGGCATCCTCACCTATCTGCCGGTCTTGCTCGGCATCGCGGTCTTCGTGGCGGTGCTGCTGGCCCTCACACGCAGCTACCGCGATAGCGAGATGACGGTCTGGTTCACCTCCGGCCTGTCGATCGCTTCGTGGATCGCGCCGGTGCTCAAGTTCGCAATCCCGATCGCCATCGTCTGCGCGCTGCTTTCGCTGGCGGTGGCACCGTGGTCGCAGGCGCAGAGCGTCGAGTACCAGCGCCTGCTCGCCAGCCGCGACGATGTCTCGAGCGTCACGCCCGGCGTCTTTCGCGAATCGCGCAGCTCCGATCGAGTCTTCTTCGTCGACAAGCTCTCGGAGCGCGACGACGTGGTCAACAACGTCTTCGTGCAGTCGTCCCAGGCCGACCGCATGGGCGTGATGGTGGCGCAGCGCGGCTTCATCGAGACGGCGGAAAACGGGGATCGCTTCGTGGTGCTGCTCAACGGCCGCCGCTACGAAGGCACGCCGGGCCAGCTCGATTTCCGCACCGTCGACTTCGACCGTTATGCGTTGCGCATCGAGCCGCGTGAGGCCGCTCGCGAAGCGCCGTCCAACAAGGCCATGGGAACCCTCGACCTGCTCGCCGAGCACAAGCCCGAGCAGGTGGCGGAGCTGCACTGGCGCATCGCGATGCCGCTTGCGGTCCTGATCATGGGACTCTTCGCGATCCCGCTTTCTTTCGTCAATCCGCGTTCGGGGCGCTCCTGGAACCTGATCTTTGCGGTGCTGATCTACGCGCTCTACAACAACCTGCTGTCGGTGTTCCAGGCGTATACCGCGCAGGGCAAGATCCCGGGGTGGTTGGGGCTCTGGCCCGTGCACGGCGCGATGGTGCTGCTGCTGGCGTACATGTTCTACCGCCAACTGCACAGCTTCCGCCGGCAGGGCGTGACGGTGCGCTCATAGAGCGCTCGCGCGGGACCTGCCGCTGAAGGTATAATTTCGGGCTTCGCTTCACCGGGTGCCGCTTTGTCGCAGGGCACCCGCCAGTTGGGCCACGGAGAGGTGGATGAGCGGTTTAAGTCGCACGCCTGGAAAGCGTGTTTAGGTTAATAGCCTAACGTGGGTTCGAATCCCACCCTCTCCGCCAGAAGCCCGTCCCTGGGCTGATTCATATCTGCAACAACGAGTTGCTATCGCAAAGCCGGAATCGTAAAAGGCGGCATCGCCTCGAACATCGGCTTGGCGAAAGGTAGCCCTGGAACAGGTGCGCACCGAGTTCCTCGAACCAGGCGAACTCCTCGGTGGTCGCCACTCCTTCAACCACGAAATCAATCCCGAGGTCGATGCACACCTGCGAGATGGCGCGCACGATCGCCTGCCGCGGGCCGTGGGAAGCAATCCGAGCGCCGAACGCGCGCTCTGCGCGGTAGCGCACGGACGATGGGAACAGTCGCGACTATAAGGAGGTACTTGCTATGGATCACGCAGACCCCTCCGGCCAAATCATCGGAGCGACAAACGTAGTTCTATTCGGAATGGACATTGACCATGAAACGCATGAACCTTCGCAACGCCTTGAGCGCCGCGCTGTTGATGGGAGGACCGATCGCGGCAAAGAGCGCGCTGGCCCAGTCGCAAGGGGGCAACTCGGGAATGATGGGCGGCTATGGCGCCGGCTGGATGGGCGGCGGATACGTTGGAATGTGGCTACCGATCTTGCTCGTCGTCGCAGTTGCCGGCCTCGTGGTTTGGATCGTCGCGCAGAAGAAGAAGTAAATTC
>JBDSMR010000100.1:0-3345 GCA_039915735.1 Usitatibacter sp.
GGCCTGCTGGGCCTCGCCGATCGCCTCGAGGCGCGCGCCGGGACACTTTCTCGTGGACTGCGCCAGCGGCTCGCCATCGGGCAGGCCATCATCCACGCCCCCAAACTGCTACTGCTGGACGAGCCGGCCGCGGGCCTCGATCCGGAAGCGCGCCATGCACTCGCAGGACTTTTCCGCGCGTTGCAATCCTCCGGCATGACGCTGCTGGTCTCCTCCCACATCCTTGCCGAGCTGGACGAATACTCGACCCACATGCTGGTGCTGCGCGAGGGACGCGTGGCGGAGCATCGCGAGCTGCGTGCGGCCGCTGCGACAGGGGAGTCGCGGCGCCTGCTCGTGTCGCTCGCGGCACCCGACGAGCGCCTCGCCGGCCTGCTGGCGAGTCTCGGTGGCGCCGCCCAGGTCGATATCCAGGGCACCGGCGCGGTGTTCGACTGGGCCGGCGACGAGCCCGCGAAGGCGCTGTTGCTGCGCTCGCTGGTCGAGGCCGGCCTTGCCGTGACCGCCTTCGCGGAGGAGCGGGAGAACCTGAACGAGTCCTACCTGCGTACGCTGGAGTCGCCGCGATGAACCCGGAACTGCGTCGCAACCTCTGGATCGAGCTGAGCGCCGGCCGGCTCTTCGCCGTGCCCTGCGTGATCGCCTTGATCGCCGGCATCTTCATCCTGCGCGACCCGTCGAAGTGGCGCGCGGAGTTGTTCACCACGGCAGTGGGCATCTTCGTGCTGATGGTGCATTTCCTCGGGACGCGCAATGCCGCGGAGTCGGTGACTGAAGAGGTGCGTGACCGCACCTGGGACTGGCAGCGGCTTTCATCGCTCGGGCCGTGGCGCATGACGTGGGGCAAACTCGCGGGCGCGCCGGCCTTTTCCTGGTACGCGGGCGCCATCTGCATCGTGGCGATCGTGGTGTCGGCGATAGGCGGCACCATGCGGATGACCGGCTGGATCGTGCTGCTGATGATGGCCTCGGCGATCATGCTTCACGGCAGCGCGCTGGCCATCAGCCTGCAGGCATCGCGCAAGGCATCACGAGTCGGCCACCGGATGGGAATCCTGCTGCTGTTGCCGCTGGCAATTGTCTGCGCGCGCCTGCTCACCGGTTCGCAGGATCCGAGCCACTCGATGATCGAGTGGTTCGGCGAGTCCTGGCAGACCGTTCCATTTGCGGCGCTTTCGTCGCTGGCTTTCGCGGCCTGGGCCGTGTTCGGCGCCTATCGCGAGATGTGCCGGGAGTTGAGCCTGCGCACGCTGCCGTGGGCCTTCCCGCTGTTCGCCGTCTTCGTCGGAATATTCACGGCCGGATTCGTGAGCCCGCCGGCTACCACCGTGGAAGCTTCGATCCTGATGGTGCTGATCGCAAGCGTGGCGGCGACGTACTACGCGCTTTTCGCGGATCTCACCACCGCGATCTCGCTGCGCCGCCTGGCGCTGCATGCGCGGGCGCGCCAGTGGCGCCGCGCCGCCGAGGAAATTCCGCTTTGGGCCGGCACGCTTGCGCTGGCCCTGCTGTTCGCCATCGCCGCTGCGGTGCTGCTCGACCGCAAGGCCGGTGTCGAGGGCGCGGCATGGATCGGCCTCTATCCCATCGCCATCGTGCTGCTGGTGCTGCGCGATTGCGGGATTCTGGTGTATCTCGCGCTGGGTCCCCGGCCGAAGCGCATCGACGGCACCGCGCTGCTCTATATCCTGCTGCTCTCGGGTCTGGTGCCCGGTGTGTTGATGGCGTTCAGCGAAACGCTTGCCGCGGCGCTGATGCCGCTTGGCCGGTTGAACGGCGTGCAGGCCGCGATGGTGTTCGCGGTGCACGTCGCGATCGTCTGGGGCGCGGCCTGGATGCGCTGGAGAAAACTGCAGGATGCCTATGACGGAGGCGCGAAGAGCTAGCGCTGGCCACGGGTATAATTTTTGCTCGATTTCAGTTGGAGGCCTGCCCCATGAATGCCGTCACCCAAACCCGCACCGCGGCCCCGAAACTCAAGGATCCGGGCCTGCTCCGGGAAAGCTGCTACCTGGACGGGCAGTGGGTGGACGCGGACAACAAGAAACGCTTCAACGTGGACGATCCCGCTACCGGCCTGATGGTGGCGACATGCCCCACCATGGGAGCGGCGGAGGCGCGCCGCGCCATCGATGCCGCGGAAGCCGCGCTGCCCGCGTGGCGGGGGCTCCTCGCCAAGGAGCGCTCGGCCATCCTGCGAAAGTGGTTCGACCTCATGATCGCGAACGCGGATGACCTCGCGGCGATCCTCACCGCCGAGCAGGGCAAGCCGCTCGCCGAAGCCAAGGGCGAGGTCGTCTACGGCGCTTCTTTCATCGAGTGGTTCGCGGAAGAAGCCAAGCGCATCTACGGCGACGTGATTCCCTCGCCATGGGCCGACAAGCGCATCGTCGTGATTCGCCAGCCGATCGGCGTCGTGGGCGCCATCACGCCGTGGAATTTCCCCAACGCCATGATCACGCGCAAGGCGGGCCCCGCGCTGGCCGCCGGCTGCACCATGGTGGTCAAGCCCGCGAGCCAGACGCCCCTCTCGGCGCTTGCGCTGGCCGTGCTGGCCGAGCGCGCCGGCATTCCCCGGGGCGTATTCAGCGTCATCACCGGCAGCTCCTCCGCTATCGGCGGCGAGATGACCTCCAACGTGAAGGTGAAGAAGATCACCTTCACGGGATCCACCGAAGTGGGCCGCCTGCTGATGCGCCAGTGCGCGGACCAGGTGAAGAAGGTCGGCCTCGAGCTTGGCGGCAATGCTCCCTTCATCGTCTTCGACGACGCGGACCTCGATGCCGCCGCCGAGGGCGCGATCGTCTCGAAATACCGCAACAACGGCCAGACCTGCGTCTGCGCCAACCGCCTCTACGTGCAGGACGGCGTCTACGAAGCGTTCACCGCGAAGCTTGCGGAGAAAGTGAAGGCGCTCAAGGTCGCCGCCGGCACGGAGGCCGGCGCCATCCTCGGGCCGCTGATCGACGACAACGCGATCGCAAAGGTCGAGGAACACGTGGCCGATGCGGTGGCGAAGGGCGCCAAGGTGGCGCTCGGTGGCAAGCGCCACGCATTGGGCGGCCGCTTCTACGAACCAACCATCCTCACCGGCGTCACCAGCGACATGAAGGTCGCGGTCGAGGAAACCTTCGGGCCGGTTGCGCCGCTCTTCCGCTTCAAGGATGAGGCCGAGGTGATCGCACAGGCCAACGCGTCGGAGTTCGGCCTTGCGTCCTATTTCTTCTCGCGCGATGTCGGCCGCGTGTGGCGGGTGGCCGAAGCGCTCGAAGCCGGCATCGTCGGCGTGAACACCGGCCTCATCTCCACCGAGGTCGCGCCCTTTGGGGGCGTGAAGCAATCGGG